>JAQTSL010000024.1:788-20206 GCA_028711355.1 Rhodoferax sp. | reverse complement strand
GTCGTTGCGGTCATCGCCAATAAACACTGCCCGGCGACCCTTGAACGGAAATTCCGTCAGATACTCGGCCACCGCCGTGCCTTTGTCGATGCCGGCGGGTTTGATTTCAATCACACATTTGCCACGCTGCAACTCCAGGCCTGGTCCATGCAGACGGGCGAGCTGTCCCATCAGGCGATGGACGTAGGCCGCCAACGTGGGGGCCTTGCGGTAATGCAGCGCCAGCGTTAGGCCCTTGTCTTCCAGCAACAAGCCTGGATGACGCTCAACCACCGGTTCCAGTGTGGTTTTGATCGCGCTCTTGGCCGCCGGAGTGGCGGCATGAATCCATAAGCGCCCGGTGCCGTCGCGCCGCTCCAGACCGTGCAGCCCGGCCATGGGCAGTTGCGTCAGGCCGGTACGGCTTTGCAGATCGGAAATCATGCGCCCGCTGACCAAGGCCAGTGCGCCGCCGCTGGCGCGGTGCAGATTGGCAATCAGCTTAAGCAAGGTTTGATCAACCACCACGGCATCGGGCGTGTCGGCAATATGGATCAGGGTGCCATCGACATCGAGAAAAAAGGCCCACGCCAGGCGGGGGTCGGGCGGGCTATTGGCGCAGGCTTTTTTCATTAGATCAAGAGGTCCGGCTTATCGGTGAGACGATTGTGACGACGTTTGGTGGCGGCATCGAGCAGCATACGTCCAGCCCAACGGAACACGTTGAATTCAGCCACCAGGCCGCGCATCAGGCGCATCCGGTCGCGTTGTTCAACGTCCGTCATGCTCAAAGCCAGGTGCAGCGCGGCCGCGCACTGGTCAGCATCGTAAGGGTTGACGATCAAGGCTTCGGGCAGCTCGCGCGCCGCACCCGTGAACTCGGACAAGATCAGCACGCCGCGTTCGTCGTCCCGGGCCGCGACAAATTCTTTCGCGACCAGGTTCATGCCGTCGTGCAAGCTGCTGACAAAACACAGATCAGCAGCGCGAAAATATTCATAAACCTGAGGCGGCGCGTGCTGTTCAATTTTTAACCCAATCGGCGCCGGTCCACGGCGCTCAAAGCGTGCATTGATGCGGGCCGCCAGGGTGCGCACTTGCGCCTCGTGGTGTTGGTACTCGTCGATGCCGGAACGTGTTGGCGCAGCAATCTGGACAAAGGTAAAGCGGCCAATCCAGTCCGGGTTGAGTTCCAGCAGCCGTTCAATGGCACGAAAACGCTCCAGAATACCTTTGGTGTAATCGAGCCGATCGACACCGATCCCAAGCTTGTGCTCTGGTGGCAGGTCATTCATCTGGCGAATATCGCGGCGACAGTCAGGCACGCTCTTTTGCAGCAACTCTGCATCCGGTGGCCAGGCGATTGAAATCGGGTAACGCCGCACAGCGGTGAGTTTGCCGCCAAAGGAGACGTTGAAAGAGGCACGGTCCACCCGCGCTTCCAGGAAACGATCCACCGTATCGACAAAATTGTTGCAGTGGAACTGGGTATGAAAACCCATGATACTGCTGCCCAGCATTCCAGCCAATATCTCCTCGCGCCAGGGACAAATCGCAAACGACTCGGGGTTGGGCCACGGGATATGCCAGAAGCTGATGATGGTGGCCTCGGGCAACTCGTCGCGGATCATCTTGGGCAGCAGCGCAAAGTGGTAGTCCTGCACCAGCACAATCGGGTTTTTGGTTTTGGCCTCGCTCATCACCGCCTGGGCAAACTTGCGATTCACGGCAATGTACTGCGCCCAGTCGCTGGAGCGAAAGATCGGTCGCACGTGGGCGATGTGGCACAGTGGCCAAAGCCCCTCGTTGGCGAAACCATAGTAGTAGCCGGCTTCTTCCTCGGGTGTCAGCCAGACGCGGCGAATCTGGTACGCCGGGTTTTCGGGCGGCACGGCCACGTGGTCATTTTTGTCCACCACTTCGCGGTCGGCCGAGCCGCTGCCGTGCGCAATCCAGGTGCCCGAACAGGCTCGCATGATCGGCTCTAGCGCTGTCACCAGCCCGCTGGCCGGTCGTTGCACCTCGACGCGTTCGCCGCGACGCTGGTGAATGTAGGGTTCGCGGTTGGAAACCACAATCACGTCCTCACCACGCAGCTCGCCGTGCAAAATGGTGCGCAGGGTCTCAGGTGTCCAGGTGAGCTGGCTCTCATCACGCGCGCGATTTTCGGATTCCAGTTCACTGATGAGTCGTTGCAGGTCGCGTGCAATCGGTTTGAAGCCGGGCAGGCTCGGTGGAGCATGGGCCTCCGGCCGACGCAGCAGCCCTTCGCCACGCAGCAGGGCGCGTACACCGGCCATCCAGCCGCGCCAGGAGAGCTGGGCCACGATCACCGTGATCAGCGAGACTGCTGCGCCCAGCGCCATAAAGACATAGAACAGATAGCGCTTGGATTCTTCACTGCGCCGGGTGATGAAGCTCATGTCATGCACCAGTACCAGTTGACCGGGCAGCGCGGCAACATCGGCCGTGGCTGCGCTGGTCATGGGCCGTACCGCGATATGCAAAGGCCCCTGGGCGCTTGGCAGCAAGTGCCGGCCTGGGTTCTGCCAGCGTTCAAGCTGGGGGCATTGGATTTCAGCGGGCAGGGAGCGGCTGGCCAATATCTTGGCTGTGGCTGCGGCGCAGTAGCCCACCGCATAAAGCCGCTCATCCTGTGTGATGCGATTGAAAAAATCCTGAATCTTGACCTTCTTGCCGGCTGCAAGTTGTTCCAGCAGGGGCTCCTGGATGGTATTTGCAATCAGCGCCGAACGACTGTCAAGATCGCGCACAAACCAGCCCAGCGTCAGTTGATCGATCAACGGTGCCACCGCGTAGGCGATGCCGGCCAGCACCAGCAACAGAGGAAGGACAAAGCGCAGTGAGAGTCTCATCGAGGTTCCTGAAAGCGTGGGTTCACGGGTTTGCAACACATACGATTCAATTTACCCCGGGCTCGTTGGTTTGATGTCGGCGTTTGAGGATAAGACCAAAATCATTCTACTTTGCCGGGTCTGACTCATCGGCTAACGTGAAAGAACAGGTTGTCATACCGGGCCACGACCCGGTATCCAGTGAATTCGGACTGCGCTGGATTGCGGGTCGGAGCCCGCAATGACAGCCATCTTTCATGCTTCTGGGTGGTTTGCAGTCATGGTAGTTAGCTCAAGGTCTTGCTAAAACGGTCTTCCCACACAAGATCTAGCCGTCCTTGGCGCGCCAGCGTGCGGTAGTCGTCGGGGGTGACGGTGGCGCGCTCGAGCAATTTGAAGGTCTTGAGCCAGGGTGCCAGTGGATACAGCGCGTGCATCTGCGGCTGCAGCCCCAGCGCGCCATGCACGCTGCGCAGGCAGTAGTACAGTAATTCGGCGCAACTGAAACGGTCAAACGCCTGCGTGTCGCTACAGTCAAAGTCGTATTCCTCGCCAATTTTTTGCAGCGCGCTGGACCTCATCGCGCTGATCACCTGCGCGCGTGGTGGCGTGATTTGCTCTGGCAGGCGCAGCACACACAGGTAATCACAGCGCAAAAAGGCCAGGATGTCTTGCGTATGCACACCCTTGGCCATGGCGTGGATGACTTGCTGCGGACCGGTCTCAAAAAAGTCGCCGCGCTGCTGAAAGTTGACGGGTACCTGCTGCGCGTCTTCGGTAACGATCTCGCCCATGTAAAGCGCCACATGGGTAAACCAGCCGGGCTGAAAGTCGTTACCTGCACTCAATGACGAGCGCCGGATGAACATACCATCCACATAGCCCTCGTAGCCGCGCAGCAGGATGTCACCGGGCTGCAACAGGTTCAGGATTTGCCGCGTGTCGGTGCCTGAGATGTGGTAACCGCGCGGGTTTTCAACCAAAAACTTCGACGGCCAGTGCAACTGCACTTCGGGCGATCCGCCCGGATTGCTAAACAATTTCAGCGTGCCAAACCATGCCAGGAAAGCGCTCTGCCAAGGGTTGGGGTTGTCGGGCGTGCGGTGCCGATGGATATAGACAATAGCAAAAAGCGCCAGCAAGACCAAGACCAGCAGCACACCGCGTGCGGCCAGTTGCCCGACACCGGTCTGACCATCCCACCAGCCCGGCAGGACACCCATAAATCCCAGCAGCGCCAGGCTGAACAGCCAGCACCAGACGGTGTAGGCCAGGTAAACTGCTCGGCAGATTCCCAGCAGGGCCAACCACAGTAATTTCATCGTGCTCCTCCCTTTTTCGGCAGCATCTTACTGCGCTGCCTCAGGTGCTCGAACGTGAAACAACACCGACGTGGACTTTTGGTGACCGTTATTGCGCAGGCGGTAGCTGAATGGGGGGCGGATCCCAATTCGGGCTGATGTCATCAAGCCAACCAACAACGTAGCACCGAATTGGGCTCTGACCCTCATTCTGCGGCCTGTACCGACGAGCTGTATTTGATGCTGATGGGTGATCACCAGACCAACAAAGTTACAGCACACCCAAGCGCTGCTGCAAAAGCGCGGAGCTGGTGGTGTATTGCAGCGTATGCGGCGCATCGGGACGCAGCAACGCAGCCACGGCAAAGGCGGCTAGCGTGGCCTCATGGAAACCGCTGACGATGAGTTTCTTCTTGCCCGGGTAGTCCACCACGTCACCAATCGCAAAAACGCCCGCTTCACTGGTGGCAAAGTTGGCGGTATCGACCGTGATCTGCTTGCGTTGCAGCGCCAGCCCCCAGTGCGCGAGCGGGCCCAGCTTGGGACTGATGCCTTGGCACACCATTAGTATGTCTAACGCCAGGGTTTGCTGGCCACCGTCGGGCGGGTCGATCACAACGCCAGTTAGGCGGGCTTGAGCCGTGCCGCTGATCTGCGCCGCGCTGACTTGACCGGTCTGAAACACGATGCGTCCGGCTGCGCGCAGCGCGGCAAACGCGGCCAAGTCGGCAGCGCTGGCCAGCAGCACATCGCGCCGGTGCAGCAAGGTCACGCTGCCGGCCGCACCCGGTTGGGCCAGCTTGATGGCGGCGCGGACGGCATCGTCTTCGCCACCGACGATCAACACGTTTTTGTCAGCAAAGGCTTCAATGGGCTTGGGACAGTAGAACAGTTGCGTGCCAGCAAATGGTGCGAGGCCTTCGACCCGCAACTCTTTGGGCACAAAAGCACCGACGCCCGCCGCAATGATCACACTGCGCGCCAGAAACCGCTGGCTGGTTTGTTGGGCGTTGCGGGTGCTTAACAGCCAGCGCCCGTCGGACTGGCGTTGCAGCGCCTCAACCTGCTGATCCAGGTGAAAGACCGGGGCGAACGGCTCGACCTGCTGCAGCAGATTTTGGGTGAGCTCGCGGCCGGTGCAGCGCGGCACACCAGGGATGTCGTAAATGGGTTTGTCCGGGTAGAGCTCAATGCATTGACCGCCGGGAACGTCGAGCACGTCCACCACATGAGCCGCAATGCCTTGCAACCCCAGCTCGAACACGGAAAACAGTCCGACCGGTCCGGCACCAATCACCAGTGCGTCGGTTTCAATCATCGACTTTAGTGAGCCGGTAGCGGCTGTGAATGAAGCGCTTTGCGCAATCAACGCTGCAGCAGCGGCAGCTTGCCCTTTTTGTCTTTGAACTCTTCGGCTTCGGGCAGCGCAGCCTTGCGCTTGGTGATGTTTTTCCAGCCCGGTAGCAGCGCCAGTTCGGCGTTGATCTTGGTCATGTGGCGTTGGTCTTTGGGCACGTCTTCTTCAGCGTAGATGGCGTTGACCGGGCATTCCGGGATACAGACCGCGCAGTCAATGCACTCGTCGGGGTCGATCGTCAAAAAGTTGGGGCCTTCGCGGAAGCAGTCCACGGGGCACACGTCAACGCAATCGGTGTATTTGCATTTGATGCAGGCTTCGGTAACGACGTGAGTCATTTTGTGGGTCTATGGTTGGATGGAAAAAGCGGCATTTTAATGGCTTGCGGTAGCCAGGTCTGATTGAATCAGGACTGCACCGGCGGTACGGTGGCTGGCGGTGTCCACCAGCACCAGCGAACCCAGCACGCGCGACCGGGCAAAGGGCAGAGCGGCAATCGGCTCATGCAACAGCAGCTCGATATGGCCGATGCTGTTGGCGGGTAGCGTGTCAGCGGCTTCTTCAGCCAGCGTGTTGATTTCAAGCCGGTGCACCACGCGTTTGACACGCGCCTTGACCCAGCGGTGTCCATGCAGCGCCCAATAGACGCGCCCGGCCACCAGCGGTTCGTCGTCCATCCAGGCCACGGTGGCGGCAATCTCGCGGCTGGGGAGCAGGCTGGTGGAAGCTGCTGTGTCGCTGAAATCATCATCAGAAATAATAGCTGATGGCGCATCGGCAACAAGGGCTAGCAGCCAATCTCCCCGTGACACATCGACCTCGCGGTCCAGTACGATGCCAGCGCTGTGGCCGGCTGGCACGGTGCCCGGCTGGCGTGTGGTGCTGAGGACTTGCGCCACCGTTGCGGTCTGGCCGCTGGGCAGTACCTTGATTTGCAGGCCCACTTGCGCCACGCCGCCCGCCACCCGACCCCAGAAAATGCGTCGGCCCTGGGAAGTGTCGGCACTGGCTGAAAACTTTTCGACCCACTGCACCGGAAAAGCAAAGGGTAACTGCGTGTCTGCCGGGGTGACCGGCAAGTCTTCCAGAAGGTCCAGCAAACTCGGACCGGCATAGCCGCACCAGCCACTGGCAGCAGCTTCGACGACGTTGTGGCCTTTGAGCGCCGAGATCGGCACGATGGCGGCCACGTCAATACCGGCGTCCTGGGCAAATTTCTCCAGCGCCGTGCGGATGTGGGCAAAAGCCGTGGAAGCGTCGTCGCCCAGTGCGTCGAGTTTGTTGACCGCAAACACAATGCTGGGCACGCGCAGCAAGTGGCACAGCAGGCTGTGGCGGCGGGTTTGCGGCAACAAGTTCAGTTGCGGGTTGGCCCACTCGAGTTTGGGGGCATCAACTAACACGACCGCAGCATCAGCGCTGCTGGCCGCGGTGACCATGTTGCGGGTGTATTGCTCGTGGCCGGGTGCGTCGCCGATGATGAATTTGCGGGTGGCGGTGTTGAAGTAGCGGTAGGCCACGTCAATGGTGATGCCTTGTTCGCGCTCGGCGGAGAGACCATCGGTGAACTGCGCCAGGTCGGCCTGGCCGCTTTTGGAGACGTTGGCCAACTGGTCTTGCAACACGCTTTTGCTGTCTAAAAGCAGCCGGCCAATCAAGGTGCTTTTGCCGTCATCGACGCTGCCACAGGTGATGAATTTGAGCGCAGACTGGGTATCAAATTGGCATGTAGCGCTTTTGTTACTTGCGTGAGCAGCTATATTAGTTGCAGTATTCATTTGTTAATTACAAGTGGGGTTGACTGGCGATTGACGTTGGTTGTATGGTTAAAGCTCTTGTGCGCGGCGTGTCTGGCTAAACCCGCAGCGCACGTCGGGTGTCCGACTCCGCGGATGTCCCCCGGCTTGGAGCAAGCTCCAAGCCTCCTCCTTTATTCCGCTGCGTCAGACACCCAACGCACGCCGCTGATCGTTCGCGCTTTCGGGGCATGTCACCAACAGCGTCAGGCGTGGTGATTGGGGCATGTGACCGCATGCACATGCCCCAGTCGCCGCGCCGGGTTAAACCAGACACGTTGGTGAACCGTTGGCACTGCCACAACCGGTCCATCAAAAATACCCGTCCTTCTTACGCTTCTCCATGGATGCTTCCGACGTCTTGTCGTCCATGCGCGTAGCGCCGCGCTCGGACACTTCGACCGAAAGTGTCTCCAGCACGATGTCGTTAGCGTTGGCCGCCAGACTGGCCACCGGGCAGGTGCAGGTGATGTCGCCCACGGTGCGAAAGCGGACGTTGCGCACCTGCGCCACTTCGCCGGGCTTCAAGGGCGTGAGTTCAGTCACCGGAACCAGCAAGCCCTTGCGTTCCACCACCTCGCGCGGATGGCTGTAGTACAACTTGGGTAGGGCGATGGCCTCGCGGGCGATGTATTGCCAGACGTCCAGCTCGGTCCAGTTGCTGATCGGGAACACGCGGAAATGCTCGCCGGGTTGTAGCTTGGTGTTGAACAGCGTCCACAGCTCGGGGCGCTGGTCTTTGGGTTGCCACTGGCCAAAGCTGTCGCGGTGGCTGAAGATGCGTTCTTTGGCGCGGGCCTTTTCTTCGTCGCGGCGGGCACCACCGATCAGTGCGTCAAAGTGGAATTCTTCGATGGCCTCCAGCAGTGTCACCGACTGGTGCGCGTTGCGGCTCTCACCCGGGTGTGCCAACCGCACCGTGCCACGCGCCATCGAGTCTTCGACGCTGCGCACGATCAGCTCGGCACCCAGTTCTTTGGCGCGTTGGTCGCGAAAATCCGTCACCTCGGGAAAGTTGTGGCCGGTGTCGATCATCAACAGCGGGTACGGAATCTTGCCGCCGGTGGCCGGCGTGCCAAAGGCTTTTTCGGCGCACTTGAGCATCACCAGCGAATCTTTGCCACCCGAGAACAGCAGGGTCGGGCGCTCAAAGGCAGCTGCCACCTCGCGCAGGATGAAGATGGTTTCTTCTTCCAGCGCGTCCAGGTGGGCGTTGCTTAGATGGTCGATGTGCGGGTGCGTCATGGGGTGCAGATGTTCGGGTGAGGTGCGGATGTTCATGGGACGATGCAGCTTGGGGATGTTGTTTGTTAGGTTGTCATTCCGGACTTGCTCCGCAATCCATGCATTTGGAGGTCATGGATTGCGGGTCGAGCCCGCAATGACATCTTCCTTTTCCAAAAATCATTTGACATGCAGGCCACACTCCTTGGCCGCTTCGTCTTCCCACCACCAACGCCCAGCACGAAAATCTTCGCCCAGGCTGATGGCACGGGTACACGGTGCGCAGCCTATGGAAGGGTAAAACTGGTCGTGCAGCGGGTTGTAGTCCACTCGGTTCTGGGCAATGTAAAACCACACATCGCCCCAGGTCCACTCAGAAAGCGGGTTGTATTTGATACGCTGCACATCGCCGATGGCGTCGTGCTCGATCTGGGGCACGTCGGCGCGTGCGCCAGATTGTTCGCGGCGCAGACCGGTGATCCAGGCGCTTTTGCCAGCCAGCGCGCGGCCTAACGGCTCCATCTTGCGGATGCCGCAGCAGGCTTTGCGCAGGGCGATGCTTTGGTACATGGCGTCTTTGCCTTGGCGCGCCACAAATTCGGTCGCGACTTGCTCGATTGGTTTGAATACTGACACCTTGGCGTGGGACGCGGCCTGCAGGCGCGCCAGTAACGCCAGCGTTTCGGCGTGCAGTTGGCCGGTTTCCAGCACAAAGATGCCAATTGGTAGCGTCAGCGCGTTGATCAAGTGCGCCAGCACCATGTCTTCGGCGCCCAGGCTGCAGGCCAGTGTGATGCGCGGCTCGCCACCTGCGGCTGGTGCGGCATGATTCCGCGCGGCTTGCTGCAGCAGGGCTTGGGTGGCCGCCAGCTTTTGCGCATAGGTCTGGCTGGCGTGGGCGTGCAGTTCGATGGCGCTCATGCAGCACTCCCTGAAGCGGCAAACAGCGGCTGCGGGTGCGACGCGTCGCCTTGGTAAAAATTGGCAAAGCGGTTCAGTTGCGCCTGGGCGTGCGCCAGGTTTTGGTCGGCGCGCAACACGGCTGAAGTAAACCCGCTGCGCTGCATTTGCAACACTTGGTCCACCAGCACATCGCCGGTAGCGCGCAGGTCGCCGGTAAAGCCAAGGCGACGGCGTAGCAGGTAGGCCTGGCTGAAGGCGCGCCCGTCGGTGAATTTCGGAAAGTGCAGATCGATGCGCGCGACGTCGTCCAGGCGCAACGTGCGCGGGTCAACATCGTTTGCAACCTTTAAGACATTTTGGCAAAACCCCAAGTCCAGGCTTGTGGCGCTTGCTGTGTCTGCGCTAGACGCTATTAATTCAATACTTTTATTCATGGGTTGACTGACTTAATCGGTGGCAGCGTCGGCAGATGCCAAGTGCACATGCAGCACTTGCCCGCCATCGCGGGTTTCGTGGCGCACGGCGTTGGCGGCTTGTTTGAAAGGCTCCAGCCCCAGGCGGCGCACGCTTGCCACAAATGTTTCGCCGCTCAGGCGTTGCGCTCGGTAGGTATCCAGCAAGGCTTCGACCACGTCGGTGACTTCGCTGGCAGCAAACGACGGGCCGATTACTTTGCCGGGCACCGGGTCGCCGCTTAAGGTGCTGCCGTCAGAGCCACCCAGCGAAATCTGGTACCACTCGCGCCCGTCTTTATCGACCCCCAGCACGCCGATGTGGCCAGTGTGGTGGTGACCGCACGAGTTGATGCAACCGCTGATGTGCAGGTCCACCAGGCCAATGTCAAACAGCTCGTCCAGGTCTTGGTAGCGCTCGGTGAGGGCCTGAGCCAGCGGGATCGAGCGGGCATTGGCCAGCGCGCACAAATCACCGCCAGGGCAGGTGATCATGTCGGTCAGCAGGCCGATGTTGGCTTTGGCGACGCCCAGTGCGGTGGCTGCTTGCCACAGCGCGGGCAGGTCGGTGGCTTGCACCCAGGGCAGCAGCAGGTTTTGCTCGTGCGTGACACGTACCTCACCCGCGCTGAACTGATCGGCCAGGTCGGCGGCGGCGCTGAGCTGCTCGGCGGTGGCGTCTCCTGGGGCATAGCCGAGCCGCTTGAACGACAGCGTGACGGCGCGCAAATGCGGGTTTTTGTGCGCGCGCACGTTTTGCGTCAACCAGCGCTGGTAGCTGGCGGCATCTTTGGTGGCGACTTCAAACGCTACATTATTTCTAGCAGTCTGCGCTTGTTTTACCTGGGCTGGAGGCTGAAAATGCTTGGAAACTCGATCCAGCTCAGCTTGCGGTATGGCATGCGCCGCCCCGTCATGCGCCAGGATGTCGGCAAACTCGGCCTCCACTTCGTCAATAAAGCGCTGGCCCTCGGCCTTGATCAAAATCTTGATGCGCGCCTTGTACAGGTTGTCACGTCGGCCAAAGCGGTTATAGACCCGCACCACCGCTTCCAAATAATTCAGAATCTGGTTCCAGGGTAAAAACTCACGCAGCAAACTGGCGATCACTGGCGTGCGCCCCATGCCACCGCCGGCCAGCACCTTGAAGCCAATCTCGCCAACGGCGTTACGCAACACGCGCAGGCCCACGTCATGCCAGGCAATCGCGGCGCGGTCCTCAGTAGCCCCGGTGATGGCAATCTTGAACTTGCGCGGCAAAAAGGCAAATTCGGGGTGCAACGTGCTCCACTGGCGCATGATTTCGGCATACGGCCGCGGGTCAATGGCTTCGTCGGGGGCAATGCCGGCCAGCGCGTCGCTGGTGATGTTGCGGATGCAGTTGCCGCTGGTCTGGATGCCGTGCAGGTCGGCGGTAGCCAGCAAGTCCATCACGTCGGCGCTTTTGTCCAGTGGGATCCAGTTGAACTGCACGTTTTGCCGTGTGGTGAAGTGGCCATAGCCCACCGGCAAGTGGGTGGTGCCCAGTCGCGCTTGCGTGGTGACGGCGGTGGCGTACACCTTGGCGCTGGGTTGGTCATAGTCGCGCGCAACAGTGGCCAGCACGCGCAACTGGCGGCTGCTGATTTCGCCATAGGGCACCGCCACGCGCAGCATGGGCGCGTAGCGCTGCACATACCAGCCGTTTTGCAGGCGCAGGGGGCGAAATTCGTCGTCAGAGAGTTCGCCACGCAGGTTGCGCTGCAACTGGTCGCGGTATTGCGCGGCGCGGTTGCGGATGAACTGGCGGTCAAAGTCGGTGTACTGGTACATAAGAAGTTGCGGTCAGAAATGCACAGCGCTCGTGCACTGGAATTTGTAGTTATACCGGGCGACAACCTGGTATTCCTGGTTAAGGGTGGTCAGCAGGCACGACTGTGGGCTTTGTTGCGGGCATCGCTGGATGCGGTTTTGGCGGTCACCCGCCCAGCGGCAGTCTTTGGCGGCCTCCTCATGCTGGAGTACCAGAAATCGTCGGCCGCCAAAGCCAGCCACTGGGCTAGACGCATGCCGTATCACTGCAAGGTGCAATAAGTGATGCGCCATCGGGTTCATTGGCATCGGAACTTTGAATTTGCATTCCGAGGCGATTGCGAACTGAGGTCTCGCGGGGTGGGCGGCAGGGGTGCCCCCCGATTTCTGGTACCCCAGCATGAGGGGGGAGCCCCTGCCGCCCACCCCGCGTGGCGTACCAACACCCGTGCCAACAGGCGCATGGATGCCCGCCCCGCGTGGCGTATCTAAACCGCTGGAACAAGAATCTTGAGCAAACATCAAATGGCAATCAACTTGGTACCCGCATAAGCCAGCAACACCGACAACATGCTGCGGATCACGCGCTCTGGCACACGGCTCATAAAGTGCGAACCCAGCCAGATGCCAGGTAACGACCCCGCCAGCAGCAGCGCCAGCATCTGCCAATCGACCGAGCCCAATGTGGCGTGACCGGCACCGGCCACCAGCGTCAACGGCACGGCGTAGGCAATGTCGGCGGCAATGATCTTTGGCAGCGGCAGCAGCGGATACAGCAGCATCAGCACCGTGACCCCAATCGCACCAGCGCCGACCGAGGTCAGCGACACCAGCGTGCCAATCAGTGCGCCAAACAACAGCGGCAGGCTCCAGTGGCGCGGCGTGGTGGCTTGTGTTTCTTGTCCGGCGGCGATGCGGCTTGGGGCAGATTTGCCGCGCAGCGCCTTGTACAGCGTGGCGGCGGCGGTCAGCAGCAAGGCTACCCCCAGCGTAGTGGTCATCAGGTGCGCAATGGCGGCATCGGCCGGGCCGACAGTTTTCAGAACCCACAGCGTGATCAGCGCAGCCGGAATGCTGCCCGCGCTCAAAGTCAACACGACACGCCAAGGCACCTGCCCGAATCGCGCCATCTTGATCGTGCCGCCCATTTTGGTGAACGCGGCAAACAGCAGATCGGTGCCCACAGCCATGTAGGGCTTGACGCCAAAGACAAAAATCAAAATCGGCGTCATCAGTGAGCCGCCGCCGACGCCGGTTAACCCGACCACGGTGCCCACCACAAACCCGGCAAAAATGAAGGCGATGTCTTGCATGGGGAGCGACTGTACGGGTGAGTCGATATATTTCAAACTACATTGTGGTGATTTGGATATGTCTGAATGGATATATAAAGTGCTCGGTACAAGGGAAAACCCATCCCCCCCCAAGCGCCAAGCCTCGCGCAATTCAGTTGCATACTCCCAAATAGTTCTTAACTGACTCTTTTTTGACCCCGAAAGACGTACCATGACCCAACAAACCAAATACCTTCTTGAAGAAAGCCAGATGCCCAAGGTCTGGTACAACCTGCAGGCCGACCTGCCCAAACCGTTGCCTGCGGTGTTGCATCCAGGTACCATGAAGCCGGTCGGACCGGACGACCTGGCGCCGCTGTTTCCGATGGAACTGATCCTGCAAGAGGTCAGCACCGAACGTGAAATCGAGATCCCCGAGCCGGTGCGTGAGGTCTATCAACTGTGGCGGCCGGCGCCGCTGTTTCGCGCGCATGGGCTGGAAAAAGTTCTCGGCACGCCGGCCAAGATTTTTTACAAATACGAAGGCGTCAGCCCAGCGGGCAGCCACAAGCCCAATACCGCTGTGCCGCAGGCTTTTTTCAACAAACAAGCCGGTGTCAAGCGGCTGGTGACCGAGACCGGTGCTGGTCAGTGGGGCTCATCACTGGCGTTTGCCGGCTCACTGTATGGCCTACAGGTAGAGGTATTTCAGGTGCGTGTGTCATATGACCAAAAGCCGTACCGTCGGGCACTGATGGAAACCTATGGTGCGCGTTGTGTCGCTTCACCGTCCAATGAAACCGTCTATGGCCGCAGCGTGCTGGCGAAAAACCCGGACCACCCGGGGAGCCTCGGGATTGCGATATCGGAAGCGGTTGAATTGGCGGTGCAGCGCGAAGACACCAAGTATGCGCTGGGCTCAGTGCTCAACCACGTGCTGCTGCACCAGACGGTGATCGGCCAAGAGGCGATGTTGCAAATGGAAATGGCCGACGCCTGGCCCGACGTGGTGGTGGGTTGCACCGGCGGTGGTTCCAACTTTGCCGGCATTGCGTTCCCATTCTTGGGGCACGGCCTGCGCGGTGGTCCAAAGAGCCGTTTGGTGGCAGTCGAGCCGGCCGCCTGCCCGTCGCTGACGCGTGGCAAATACGCTTACGACTTTGGCGACACCGGCCACATGACGCCGCTGACCAAAATGCATACGCTGGGCAGCCAGTTCACGCCGCCAGGTTTTCACGCCGGTGGCCTGCGCTACCACGGTATGGCGCCGCTGGTGTCGCACGTGAAAGAGCTCGGTTTGCTGGAGGCGGTGGCCTACAACCAGGTGGAATGTTTTGAAGCTGGCGTGATGTTTGCGCGCGCCGAAGGCATCGTGCCAGCGCCCGAAGCCAATCACGCCATCAAGGGCGCGATTGAAGAAGCGCTGCGTTGCAAGCGCGAAGGCAAGGCCGAGACGATTTTGTTCAACCTGTCGGGCCACGGTCACTTTGACATGACCTCGTACCAGAAGTACTTTGCCGGTGCGCTGACCGACGAATGCTACGACGAGGCCGAGTTGGCGATGGCGCTGGCCGGCCTGCCCAGCGTGCCCGAGCCGGCCTGAGGCGGGTTGTGTTCATGAGTCCAAGCGTCAGCAGCAATCATGCAGACGTTTGTTGGCAATTTCAATGCATCACCCTGAAACGGGTGCCTTTGTAGTTGAACACCGAACTGCGCGGCTGGATTTGTTCCAGCCGCAGCTCGGACGCGACCTGGCTGTTTTCGGATAACACCAGGTTGTTCACCAGCAGTAAGCGTTGCGACGGGCGCTCGGAATAAACGCTGCCGGTGATGGTGATTTTGGGAATCTGGCCACGCAGCTCGGTTGGCAATTCGGTTAGCAGGGTGATCGTTTGGCTGGTGGTTGACGCTGACACAGCTTTGCTGGCGGGCGTGGTCGGTATGGTAGGTGGTGAAGTCGCTGCTATCGGGCTTGATTTTTCAGCTGGTTGGGCCTTGGTCACCACCACGGGCACTGGCGCGATGGGCGCGATCGGCCTGATTGGCGCAGATGTCACCATGTTCGGCATTGGGCTGGCGGCCGGAGTCAAAGCGACTATCAGCGGTGCGTCTGATGTGCGCCAAAACCAAAAAGCAATGGGGAGCGCAGCCAACAGCAAGCCTGCTGCCGCAGCCATCCATACCGAGCGGCGTTGGCCTGCGGCGGCGCCGGCGGGCAGTTGGTGGCGCGTGTGCAGGCCGGGAGCGGCACCACGCTCGCGTTCTGCGTCGGCCCTTTTCAGGGCATCAAGGATGTAAGACATGGGGCTATTGCGGTTCGGTGAACAGTCGGGGTGCCTGACCCTGGGTGGCACTTTCGAGCTGTAAAAAGGTCATCGGGCCGGGCTGACCGTCGGGGCTGATGCCACGCGCTCGCTGAAAAGTTTGCACCCGCGCGATCAGGGCGGCGTCCAGCACCACCGGGCCGCCTGCGGTGGCTTGGGTGGCGATGCCGTCGAGTTGACTCAAGTGGCTGGCCAGCCAGTCGATGGCCGCTCCTGTGCTGCCGGCGCGCAGTCCGGGGCTGTAACCGGGGGGCAGTTGCCAGTAGGTGGCAAAGTCGCCGTGCCACCACTGCGCCAGATCGAGTAGCCGCACGCGGTGCAACTGCCCGGCCAGCCGCAGCGTGGCGTTTTGGTTGGACAGCCCCGCCAGCACTGCATAGACCGCCGGCCCCTGGGCTGAGCTCAGCGTCAGGATGCCGGGTCGATTGAGTTGGCGCAGCAGCGGCAGCGTCAGTTGGCGGGCGCGTTGACACTGAATGCCTTGTGCACTGGCGCTCTGGCAGGGGTTGGCGCTGTTGGCGGGCAGCTTCCAGTTAGGTGCCAGTTCACGCCAGGCCAGGTCGATGTCGGTCGATAACTGGGGCCAAAGCGTCGCTATGGCAGTCAGCGCAGTGGCGGGTACGAGTTGCGTGGTCGGGGCGGCAGGCAGGGTTGCTATAGATTGCATGGCTGACGCAGGCCGCTGGGGTGTTGTGGCCGACGTTGCGCTGGCCGAAGTTTGCACGCCGCCGGGTGTTTCTTGCGACCTTGTCCAGAACTGAAAAGCCAACAAGACCAGTGCTGCCAGCAGGGCCAGGCCCGCCAAGCCGTAACCCAAGCGTTGTCGCATGGTACCAGGGGCCTGTGCCGCCACGCTACCAAACACTTCGGCCGCTGCCTTGTCAACCACCTTGCGGTTGACCCGGTTCTGGCCGGTGGCCCAGGCGCCCAGCAGCGCGCGAGCGCACAGCAGGTTGATGCGCCGTGGCACGCCGTGCGTCAGGCGGTGGATGCGCTGCAAGGCTTTTTCATCAAACGGCAAGGCCCCGGTATGCCCCGCTACACCCAAGCGGTGCGCGATGTATTGGCCGGTCTCGCTGGGTGATAGCGCGTCCAGGTGAAAACGCGCCACCACGCGTTGCGCCAGTTGCTCCAGTTCCGGCCGTTCCAGCATGGCGCGCAGCTCGGGCTGGCCGATCAGCACGATTTGCAACAGCTTGCGCTCGTTGGTCTCCAGGTTGGTCAGCAGGCGCAATTGCTCCAGCACATCAGCGGCCAGGTTTTGCGCCTCGTCGATGATCAACACGCTGCTTTGGCCATTGGCGTGGCTGTGCAGCAAAAAAGCGTTCAGCGCGTCGATGTAGTCCTTGACGGTTGGCGTGCCGGTGTAGGTGGCCTTGAGCGCAACGTGAAACTCTTGGCAGATCGATTGCAGCAATTCCAGCACGCTGAGCTTCGGGTTGAAGATGTAGGCGACGTGGCAGTTGGGCGGAATTTGCGCCAGAAAGCAGCGGCAAATGGTGGTTTTGCCAGTGCCGATGTCGCCGGTGAGCAAAACAAAACCACCGCCGCTGCCGCCGCTGGCCTGGTTCGAGCCCGTCACGCCATAGAGCAGGTGCGCCAGCGCTTCACGGTGGCGCTCGCTCATAAACAGGTAGCGCGGATCGGGTGCGATTGAAAACGGCTCCTGACTCAAGCCAAAATGGGTGGTGTACATGGGGCGAATGGACTATCTTGATTTAAGGTACAGCCGGTCTGACCAGGTTGCCAGCCAGTCGGGTTTGTACGCCACCAAAACAGCGGCGACCATGCCGGTCAGGAACGCGTCGCCCCAGGCGATCAGCCAGTGCGCGACTGTGAGCACATAGACAAACAAGTGCAGCCCGATCCAGCGGCGTACCGCAACGCCCAACAGCAACGCCAGTGTGGCAGGCACCAAACCCAACCAGACCGTCAGGTCCAGCGCTGTTTCCCACGGCATTGGCGAGATCAACGCGGCAATGATGCCAACTGCACACAGTACCGGCGTTGCCAGCGGCCAGCCCAGCATCAGCAGCACCAGACACGCGCCCGAACCCTGCAACTGAAGCGGCATACGGTGCAGGCTGGGCATCGCCCAGAGCCAGGGTAAGAGGGTCAGGGTGGCCAATATCGGCGTCAGACGCGTGCCGCCGACCAACAGCCGCCACGGGCGCAAGCCCAGCGCGACGATCAACGCCAACGCGGCCATCAATAAATTTAGCTCCATGCGGCGTAGTTTCCCATACGCGCCGCCAGTTTGCTCACTCACCTTGAGTCGCCCCAGCGTCTGACCACACGACCCGCTGGGCTTGCGCCAAAGCCGGTGTGGCGGTGCGATAGGTGAGCTCCAAAAAACTGTGCTGGTCGGTGCCAATGCGCACCACGCTGCTGGCACGGGTGCCGTAGTGAGGCAAAGCCACAAAGGCGGCCGACAGCGCACGCTCCAGTTCAATGGCTACGCCAGTGGTGGGCAATTGCGGGTCGGGGGCCAGGGCCGTGTCTTGTAGCAGCGGCAACAGATCAGCGTCGCTGGTGCGCTGGCCCTGCGAAAGTTGCGTCAGTTGCTCGCGCCATCGCACCAGTTTGGGCCAAGGAGTGTGGAAATCAGCGTTGGAGACAGCAGCCACGCCCGGTGCCAGCGGCACGATGCGGTGCTGGCGGCTTTCCAGCCCCAGCAGTTGCTGACCGTCGAACACCAGCAGGTTGAATGGGTTGTAGCGGTCGATCTGGCCGCTGAGTGTGTGCAAAAAATCTGCTGCACTGAGCCCGGACTGCAAAAACGCCGGAATCAACTGACCGCGTGACGGTGCGTCAGCGCGCGGCTTGGTGGCACTGCGAAAATTGGTCAGCGCCGCCAGTCGGCCCGTTCGGCTGACCCCCAACCAGGCGCCACCAGCTTGCAGGTCGCGCCCGGCCAGTATGTCGCCATTGGCCCACCAATGCAAGGGTTGCGCCGCACGGACCAGGGTTTCGTCGCGGTTGGCAATCAGCAACAGCCGTTGCGGGTGATCAGGGCGCCAGTTCCAGGCAATCAAACACATGCGACTAGTTTACTGCCGCACCTGCTGTCAACTGCCCCGCTGGCAGCGTCGCCTAGACCGGGCTGACCTGGGCGCTTTCGGTGGATTCTGCCGACAACCACAGGCAGATGCCGCCGGCGGCGATGGCCAGGGCTCCGGCAATTGCGCTGGCGGCGCTGTTTGGCAAGTTTTCCAGGTTGCCAAAGCCTACTAGCAGGCAGCCCAATCCAACGACCAGATTGATCAGGTGAAAAGCGGTTTTCATGATAACTCCTTGGTTTACAAAATGAACTTGTTTGGCTCAGACGGTCAGACTGTGAACGCTCTTGCAGGGCTGGACGCGGGCTGATCCATGCAGCATCAACCTCAGGCAAGACTGTTTCAGGGCGGTCCAGGAGGCCGCGATGGCCTGCCCAAGTGCCTCAGAGCGCAATTGATTGGCCTGACGGATATAGGCTTCAATGTCGGCGTAGTCGTATTCGTATTCGTGTTTCATGATGGAGTTTCCTTTGTGTTGACCTTATGCCTCTCGTGAAGGCATGGCGCAACGATAATGCGGATGCTGCACTGCGGCAAACGATCATTTCTCATGCAACAGAACACAAAAACTCATCCATGCCATACCGCTTGCCGCCGCTGAGTTCGTTACGTGCCTTTGAGGCCGCTGCGCGGCACCTGAGTTTCAAGAACGCGGCGCAGGAACTATCGGTCACGCCCACCGCGATCAGCCACCAGATCAAGACACTAGAGGACTACCTTAGCCACGAGCTGTTTATCCGCCTGACACGCTCGTTGGAACTCACAGCGCAGGGCCAAGCGATGTTGCCCAAGGTACGCGAGGGGCTGGAGTGTTTTGCGGCAGCCGTCGAAAGCGCTGTGACAAAGCCAGCGCAAGGCCGCCTGATCGTGCTGCTGCCACCGTCGTTTGCCACGCGCTGGCTGGTGCCGCGCCTGCGCGGCTTTGCACAGGCCCAGCCAACGCTGCATCTACAGATCATGCGGTCGCTCGGCACCATCGACGGCTATCCGGCTGATGGCACGGCGTCCTTTGACGCGGTCGATCTGCGCGAAGAAGATTCGATGGTGGTGATCCGATTTGGCAGTGGCGACTACCCTGGTTTTCAAGTCGATCGTATGTTTGG
>JAQTSL010000024.1:0-778 GCA_028711355.1 Rhodoferax sp. | reverse complement strand
CCCCAAACTGCTGGAGGGCATCCATCCGCTGCACCAACCGGCTGATATGTTGCACCAGGTTTTGCTGCACGACGACACCGTCAGCGAGTGGGCCGGACCGCGCTGGGACGCGTGGTTCCGGTTGGCCGGGTTAGCCCCGCCAGACGCGCAAGCCGGCCCGCATTTCAGCGATTCGGGTATGGTCTATGTGGCCGCACTTGATGGCTTGGGTGTGGCCCTCGCCTCCAAGCCATTGGTGGCCAATGCGCTTGCGCAGGGCCGCTTGGTTGCTCCGTTTGACATAGCAGTTGGGCAGCAGTATGCGTATTACCTGGTCACGCCCAAAGCGACCGCCCAGCGGCCGGTGGTGGTGGCTTTTCGCCAGTGGCTGATGCGCGAGGCCCAGGCCGAGGGTCGGTCGCTGGCCGCCTGATCAGTCCAGTCCCCACACATAAGATTCCATCGACAACACGCCGTGGGTGACGCCCCCATCGAGCACCTGCACTGAGTCGGTCTTGCCGCTGGCACCCAGCGCCACCAACAGCGGCAAAAAATGGTCTTCCGTGGGGTGCGCACGTTGCGCGTGCGGTGCCGCAGCGCGGTAATTTACCAAATGCTGGGTACCCCGGGTCATGACGGCAGAGCGGACCCAAGCGGTGAATTCGGCAACGTAGGACGCCGGGTGCGCATCGGGTTCGCGAACCTCATACAGGTTGTGCGTCAAGCTGCCCGAGCCGATGATCACCACCCCTTGGGCGCGCAAGGCGGCCAACGCCTGGCCCATCTGTAGCGCTTGCGG
>JAQTSL010000023.1 GCA_028711355.1 Rhodoferax sp. | reverse complement strand
AATACCTCAGAGATGTCGCGCAGCAAGCCCTGGCGGTCTTGCGCCGTGATGGCCACATCGACCGGATAGACCGAGCTGCTGGCCGCCTGGCCCAGGCCCCACTCCACGTCGATCAGCCGTTCACCGTGTCTGGCCACCATTTCGGCCAGGTTGGGGCAGTCCTTGCGGTGCACACTGACACCTTTGCCGCGCGTGACAAAACCGACAATGGCGTCGGGCGGTGCCGGCTTGCAGCACTTGGCCATTTGCGTCATCAGCGAATCGACCCCCACTACCAGCAAGCCACCCTTGGCAGAGTTGTCGCCAGCGCGGGGCTTGCGCAACAGCGGTGCGTCGGCGTCAAACTGGGGGGCCTCGGCCGGGCGCAACACCTGCTCGATCTGGCGCAGTGAAAATTCGTCTTTGCCAACGTCCTCAAACAAGGCGTCGGCGTTGTCAAAACCCAGTTGTACCGCCAGGTCGTCGAGCTTGAGCGCGGTCTTGCCCTCGCGTTGCAACAGTTTTTCAACCGCTTCGCGCCCCTTGGCGATGGTCTCGGACACCGCCAGCGCGTTGAACCAGGCGCGCACCTTGGTTCTGGCACGATGGCTGACCAGGTAACCCAGCTCTGAATTAAGCCAATCACGCGACGGCCCGCCCTCTTTGACCGCGTTAACTTCCACCGTCTGCCCGTTTTTGAGCGCAGTGTTCAGCGGCACCATCACGCCGTCAACACGCGCGCCGCGGCAGCGGTGCCCCAAATCGGTGTGCACCGTGTAAGCAAAATCCACCGGCGTGGCGCCTTGCGGCAACTCGACGATCGAAGCGTCGGGCGTCAACACATAAATGCGGTCGTCCAGCAGTTGCTGCGTCTGCACGCCCGACAGGTCGCGCTGCCACGCCAGCAACTGGCGCAGCACCGCAATCTTGGCGTCGTAAGCGCCGCTGGCGGAAACCCCGGCGTAGCCTTTGGCGCCCGCTTCTTTGTAGGCCCAGTGCGCCGCCACACCCGTCTCCGCATGGTCGTGCATCGCCTGCGTGCGAATCTGGATCTCGGTGGGCTTGCCGACAGCGTCACACACCACCGTATGTAAAGACTGGTAGCCATTGACCTTGGGCCTGGCAATGTAATCGTCAAATTCGTCGGCCAGCGGCGTGAAATGGCTGTGTACCCAGCTCAGCGCCGCGTAGCACTCGGGCACGCTGGCTACCACCACGCGCAGCGCGCGGACGTCATAGACCTGGTCAAAGTCGAGCGACTTGCCGCGCATTTTTTTGACGATACTGTAGATGTGCTTGGGTCGGCCAGTGACTGTCGCGTTCACGCCATTGGCGCGCAGATCGTGCTCCAACTGGTCGCGCATCCCTTGCACCTGCGCCTCGCGCGCCAACCGGGTCTCATCCAGCAGTTGCGCCACTTGCCGGTAGGTGGCGGGCTCCAGAAACCGGAACGCCAGGTCTTCCATCTCCCATTTGATCTGCCAGATGCCAAGCCGGTTGGCCAGCGGCGCAAACACCTGCAAAGCCTCGGCAGCCATGCCATCGGGTATCGGGGTTTTGGCTGCGACAAAGTAGCGCAGCGTTTGCAGGCGCGAGGCCAAGCGCAGCATCACCACACGCAGATCGCGCGAAAACGCCAGCAACATCTTGCGCACGTTCTCGGTCTGGATCGCCGCGGCTTGAGGTGCCACGGGTGAAGCCGACCGGGGTGCAGACTTTGCCAGCCGCGCCTGACGCTGCACCCGCACCAGCTTGGTCGTTTCCATGGCCAAGGCGGCAAAGTTGTCACCAAACGCCTTGGTAATCACCTCTTGGGGTTTGTTCAGGTGGTCGCAGGCATACACCAGGTAGCTGGCCGCCTGCATCGCTTGTGAGCCGCCGATGCCACGCAAAATTTCAGCCACCGCGTCGGCGTGCGCCAGGATGTTTTCACCGGTATCGAGGGCTTCGGTGGCCAGCAAGGGTTCGGCAAAAGCACGCGCCCGCGTCAGCGCCTGTTCTTGGTCCGGCAACGCCTGTGCTGTCGCTTGCATAACGGGCAAGGCACTATCGTGCGGCGTCGGCGCTGTTACGCCAGACTTCAATTGACTCTTCATTTAGGGCTTGTCCATGAATAAGCTGTGCATTTGGCCGACAGATTTGGGATGCAATGCTAGGCGCAAAACGCGCCGTTTAGCTCCGCTAAACAAGCGATTTGCAACGACGCAGTGCGCCCAAAGCTGACGAGCCAAATGTGCATGTTATTTGTGGACAAGCCCTTACTGCAACAAGAAAGACACAACCACCTGCACTTGTTCGGGCGCCACAAATGTTGGCGCATGGCCGACACCGGAAAATTCCACCAACCGCGCTTTGGGCCCGCGCTGCGTCATCGCTTGTGCCGTCTGCGTTGAAAGCAAGTCCGACAGGACTCCACGGATCAACAGGGTTTGCGCATGGATTTGGTCATAGGCCTGCCATAGCATGGCTTCACCCTGCGCCGCCGACTCGGGTGTCACCGCCTTGAACGGCTCGGCCAGCGCCGGGTCGTAGCGCAGGGTCAACCGGCCCGATCGATCTGCCAGCGGCTTGATCTGCGGCCGCGTCAGGGTCAGCCATTGTTCAGGGGTGTGGGGCCCGAAGCTGCTGGCAATCGCCCACAGGGCGTCGGCAGCTTGCTGCTCGGATTCAAACACCGGCACTTTGCCCAGATAGCGCCCGATACGCTGCAACGCCTGCCACTCGATCGATGGCCCGACATCGTTGAGCACCAGCCGTCGCACTTGGGCATAAGCCGGCAGCTCAGGCTGCCCGGCCAGCGCCAAGCCAATCAACCCACCCATGCTGGTGCCCAGCCAGTCCAGTGTGACAGGCTTCAAATGCGCCAGCAGCACCAACATGTCTGCCACGTAAAACGGAATCTGGTAACCCTCAGGATCGGCCAGCCAGTCGCTTTGGCCACGCCCGGCCACATCCGGGCAGACCACCTGGACCGGATGATCCGCCGCCGCGCATAGCGCACGCGCCAGCGTGTCAAAGTCGCGCCCTTGACGTGTCAGCCCATGCACGCACAGCACCACGTGACCGGCTTGCGGATCGCCCCATTGCCAGTAGGCCATGCGATGACCGCCCTGGGCATCAGGGCAAAAAATGAAGTGAAAGGTGGGATCAAGCATAGTGGAGCAACGCAAAACAATCTCAGATAATGACCACATCCTAAATCAAACGTCTGGGTGGCTCTGACTCACTACCCATTCGCCCATTCACTCATTGGAGAAAACAGTATGCTCAAAGGTAAAACAGCGCTGGTGACCGGTTCTACCAGCGGCATTGGTCTGGGGCTTGCCAAAGCGTTGGCGGCGCAAGGCGCCAACATCATGATGAACGGGTTTGGCGCTGTCGATGGCCCCCGTGCCGAAGTGGCTGCACTGGGCGTAACGGTGGACTACCACCCGGCTGACATGAGCAAGCCAGCGGATATTGAAGCCATGATGGCCTACACCGCCAAGCAATTTGGCCGGGTCGATATCCTGGTCAACAACGCCGGCATTCAGCACGTCGCGCGGGTCGAAAATTTTCCGCCTGAGCGCTGGGATGCGATCGTCGCTATCAACCTGAGCAGCGCTTTTCACACCTCGCGCTTGGCGTTGCCGGCGATGCAGGCGGCAAGTTGGGGTCGCATCATCAACGTGGCCTCGGTACACGGGCTGGTGGCGTCGGTCGAAAAAGCCGCCTACATTGCGGCCAAGCACGGCCTGATCGGCCTGACCAAGGTGATTGCGCTGGAAAACGCCACCAGCGGTGTGACCTGCAACGCGATCTGCCCGGGCTGGGTGCTGACACCGCTGGTGCAAAAACAGGTGGACGCCAAAGCCGCTGCGCTGGGTCTGTCAAATCAGGACGCGACCAAACTGTTGTTGGGCGAAAAAGAGCCGTCGCTGCAATTCACCACCCCCGAAGAACTGGGCGCACTGGCGCTGTTTTTCTGCTCACCGGCAGCCAACAATGTGCGCGGCGTGGCGTGGAACATGGACGGCGGCTGGGCGGCCCAATAACGCTACACAAATACTAGCTATCTACGCTTTCAGAACAAGGTCTAGAGGCCTAAAATAGGCATAACTTTAACGTGAAAGAACAGGTTGTCATAACGGGCTACGACCCGCTATCGAGCGAATTTGGCGCCGCACTGGATGGCGGATCGGGGTCCGCTTGTGACAGCCATCTTTCATACTTCGGGGTGGCTTTGCAGCCATGCAGGTTAGCTGGACTGCTTGAACGCCATGATGGCCTGATTGCGCAGGGTGCGCAGCAGCGATAACTGTTTTTCGTCGATCGTCAATGCCCCCTTGACCAACATATCGGCATAAATCAGACCCACTGGCTGACTCTTGATAACCAGCGGCAAAATCAAAAATCCGGGGGCGTGAAAGTTGCGCTGGTACCAGGCCGGCAGGCGCGCCGCGATACGCGGGTCACTGCTGTCGGTGATCAAGGTGTCAGCCGCCTTGCTACAAATGGTGGCGAACAAGTCGGGCACACCGTTGCAACTCAACGGCACATAAAAACTTTTAACAATTTTTTCCACGTCCTGCCCGAGGCCGAAACGCCCGGTCAGGACGTTGGTTTTCGGGTCGCGCATACAAAAGATGACACGATGAAATCCCAGCGCACGGAACATCGCCTCCAGAATCATGCGCAGCACGTCGGGCAACTTGAAGTCGTCCACCATCACGTCGGTGATATCCTGAATACCTGCCGCCAGCGTTTGCGTTGACATCTCTGTGCGCGCCAGCACGTCGCTGGTTTGGCTGCCAACCTTATCGCCGCTGACCGGGTCAACGCCATGGGTTACCTGCAGGGCACTGTCATCGATGGCATCGGCCGTAGCACCGCGTTGCGCAGCGTCGGCGGGCGCTACCCCAGTGTCCGCCGGTGCCCTGAGCAGGCGCGCCGCAATGGAGTGCGAGGGCACCCGGATTTCCATCGCATCAGCCAATTCCGTCAACTTGACCCGGGCCCGTGTCGTCACCATTCTCACCCGATCGGGCGCCATCGCCAGCGCCCTGGAATAGCTTTTGGACAGAATCGCCAGTTGTTGATCAACCACCTCGGGGTCGGCGTGCAACATGGCATCGGCCATATCATTGGCCGCCCTGGCGCTCCAGCGCAACTGGGTGACGGCGTCTGGCGACCTTTGCACGGGCGGATCGCCGGCCAGACGCACCATGCAGTGCTGGATGCTGTCTGGCAAGCCCCACGCTTTGGCGACACCCAGCCCCAACTGTTCAAAACTCAGGCTCAGCACGCGCCGGGCGGCAACCTCTTCACTGATCGGGTTGGCCGCATCGCCGACCAACTGTCGAATCGACGCCGCTTCATCGGCAAAATAAAACTGTGCCAGCATGCGGCCCAGATTCTGGAACAACGCACCAATAAATGCCTCTTCACTTTCAGTCTGGGACGCCGCCAACTCGGCTGCAATGGTGCCGGCCATCAGCGCGCGCAAAAATTCTTCCTTGAGCAGTTGCGCGTTACCTTTGTCGTCCATATGCTCCAGCAGCATCAGACTGAGCGTCAGGTTTCGAATACCGTTGAAACCAACCAGACTAACGGCGCGCGACACCGTGCCGACGCTGTTGCCACGCGCGTAATGCACGCTATTGACCAGCCGCAGCAATTTGTTGGTCAGCGCAACGTCTTTCAAAATCTCATTGGTGACGCTGTAGATGCTCTCCTTGACCGATGTGGCCATGTTCTGGATGCGCGAGATCGACTCGGAAAGCGCCGGAAAATCGCTTTTGCTGCGCATACGACGCAGCAAAGCTTCGAGCGCGCTGCTATGGTGGGGGTCGTCTCCCGTGGTGGCCGTCGCCACACCACTTTGCGCGCTTTGAATTGCCGATTCAGAGTTCAACACCACACCTACCGTAGTCTGACCGAACCCGACACACCGACGGTAACAGTCGTGATCCCCGCTTGCGCTGGCACAGCGCCGGTGTCACTGATCGCGCGCGCGGCCAACAACTGGGGACTGAACTGGGGTGAGCCATCGTCGTAACCAATTTGTAGATCGTCCAACACGTAACCAGCCGCCCCAAACCCCTGGGCGATTTCCGCGGCTCGCTGGCGAAACTGGGCTATTGCCTGCACTTGCGCCTTGGCCTGCGCCTGCTGACGCTGTGGTGCCGTCAAGCCAAACCCAAGGCGACTCACAGTCATGCTCGACACCCGGCCAGCCGCCTGTGTGATACGCGCCACATCGGTCCCTTCCAGAACCCATTCAGCACTGCCGTGCCAGGCCGTGATTCGGCCGTCACGGTCGTACCGAGGCGACAGACCAAAAAGCCCACTGCGCACGTCCATCCGCCCCGGTACCGCATCTTTTTGAAGCACCACCAATGCCTCTTGCAGCGCGGTCTTGAGCTGGGCTTGCACCGTAGCAGCTTCATAGCCCTGGCGCGTAACCTGTAGTGTCAGGGTCAGGACATCTAGCGTCACCTGCACTTGTGCACTGGCCGACAGCGTGACACGTCGGGCTGGTTCTGGCACCCCCACTATCTGCCCAAATACGCCATTTACCCATACGGATAAAGCGACAAGCGCTATTAATTTAATATTCATTCAGCGAGATTCCCGATTTAGTACCGATCAGTATTACAAACATTATGGGGCCAAAAAATTTGTAACAAGCTGTCAGCACCGACAAAAAAAGCTTCGGTCACCGAGCCAAACCACGCAAAATCGCGCTTGTTACAAATGCCAGAGCGAGACCACATCGTGACAAGTACCCAACATAAAGACAAGATTCTGGTAGTCGATGACGACAGCCGCATCCGCGACCTGCTGCGCCGCTACCTGACACAGGAAGGCTTTGACGTCCTGCTGGCCGAAGACGGCAAGGCACTGACACGGGTTTTGCAGCGTGAACCGGTTGATCTGATCGTGCTGGACTTGATGATGCCGGGTGAAGACGGCCTGAGTGTCTGCCGACGCTTGCGTGGTGCCAACAACGCCACGCCAATCATTATGCTTACCGCCAAGGGCGAAGACGTTGACCGTATCGTCGGGCTGGAAGTTGGCGCTGACGACTACTTGACCAAACCGTTCAACCCGCGCGAGTTGCTGGCACGGATCAACGCGGTGCTGCGCCGCCGCCCACCCGCAGAATCTCCTGGCTCACCGTCGAGCGACAGGGCGGTGGCCCATTTCGGCGATTTCGTCTTTGACATGGGAGCGCGCACGCTCCACAAGGGCCAACAAGAATTGACCTTGACAACCGGTGAATTTTCCATGCTCAAGGCGCTGGTACGCCATCCCAGACAACCGCTGTCGCGCGAAAAGTTGGCACAAATGGCGCGTGGACGCGACTTCGAGCCGTTTGACCGCAGCCTGGACGTGCAGGTGTCGCGCCTGCGCAAGCTGATCGAACTGGACGCAGCAACGCCGCGCTATATCCAGACCGTGTGGGGTGTGGGCTACGTTTTTGTTCCTGATGACAGCGAATAAGGATCGCTGGTCCGAGCCAGGCTGGTTCGATCACGACATATTCCCGTCTTACAAGGTCGGCATCAGCCTGTTCTGGCGCACATTTTTCCTGCTGGCGTTGTTGCTGGTGGGCAGCGTGTTTGCCTGGACGCAAACCTTGCGCGAGCTTGAGTTTGAGCCCCGCGCGATCCAGACCGCCAATCAGATTGCCTCGGTTGTCAACCTCAGCCGAGCTGCGGTTGAACACGCTGACGCGATCGCCCGCGTGTCACTGTTCAAGACCATGAAGGATCAGGAGCACGTCACGATCCGCCCACGCGAGCCACACGACATCTTTGTTCCTTTTGACGACGACTACCTCAACCAGCACATCGAGGATCAGATCCTGACGCGCCTGGGTCCGGGCACGGTCGTCGCCAAAAAAGTCAACAATGTGGATGGGCTGTGGGTCGGCTTTTCGATCGAGAATGACCGCTACTGGATACAGACCGAGCGCAACCGTTTTGACGAGCCCGCTGGCCGCACCTGGCTGATCTGGTTGCTGACGGCGGCGGCGCTGTCGCTGGCCGGCGCCGCTTTCATCGCACGGCTAATCAACCGACCTTTAAAAGACCTCTCAATTGCCGCCAGCCGCGTGCGTGATGGCGATTTTGAAGCCAGTACGCTCGATGAATCGGTCAACACCCGTGAAATTCGGGCGGTCAACATCGGCTTTAACCGCATGACCAAGAAACTCGCCAAGATCGAGCAAGACCGGGCCGTCATGCTGGCTGGCATCTCACACGACCTGCGCACGCCGCTGGCCCGCTTGCGGCTGGAAACCGAGCTCAGCGTGGCCGACCCGCAGGCGCAACAGGACATGATCAACGACATCGCCCAGCTCGACGCGATCGTCGGCAAATTTCTGGACTATGCGCGTCCGGGTACTTTGGGGTTGACCGCAGTAGCTCTGAACGACGCCGTGGACATTTGCCTGACGCCGATGCGTAAACGTCCGGATATGCAGTTCAAGCTGGCGCTGCCAGAGCCTTTGATGGTGCTGGCCGATCCGGTCGAATTGCAGCGTGTGTTGGGTAATTTGCTGGAAAACGCCGCGCGTTACGGCAAGAGTTCAAAAAATGGCATCGCCGAAGTTGACATCTTGGGGCGCTTGCGCGACGACAAGGTAATACTGCAGGTGCGCGACCACGGCCCGGGCGTACCGCCAGAACAGCTCAAGCAATTGACAACGCCATTTTTTCGGGGCCAAGCAGCTCGCACCGAAGCCAACAGCACCGGTCTGGGACTGGCCATCGTTGAACAAGCCGTCGCGCGCATGGGCGGCAGTTTTGAACTAAGCCTGGACACCAGCGGCGGCTTGTGCGCCAACATCCTTCTGCAACGCGCCCCGGGTTAACCTGAAACAACCACCAAACGCCCGACGGCGGCTCGTTGCAGAGGGCCTAGCCAAGAGGCTTACTTGCCACCCGGCACTTTACCTTCAACGCCCTTGACGAAGAAGTTCAAACCACTCAAGAACTTGTCGTCGGCCACTGCATCCCTGGCCACCTGAACTTTGCCGGTGTTGTCGGTGATCGGGCCTTTCCAGATGGCAAAGCTGCCATCGGCCAGGCCTTTTTTGACTTCTTCCACTTTGGCTTTGGTCTCGGCAGGCACATCTTCGGCAATCGACACGATGTCAATTGCACCCTCTTTCACACCCCACCAACTGTGACTTCCACCCTTCCAGGAGCCGTCCAACGCTTCTTTGGTGGCCTTGCTGTAGTACGGACCCCAGTTGATGATGGCAGATGCCAAATGGGCTTTGGGACCATAAGCGGTCATGTCAGAGTCCCAGCCAAAGGCGCGCTTGCCCTTGGCTTCGGCGGTCTTCAACACGGCCGGGGAGTCGGTGTTTTGGAACAGCACGTCGGCACCACCATTGATCAGGCTGGTGGCGGCTTCAGTTTCTTTCGGTGGGTCAAACCAGGTGTTGACCCAGACCACTTTGGTCTTGATCTTGGGGTTGCTGCTTTGCGCGCCCAGCGTAAAGCTGTTGATGTTGCGGATAACTTCCGGAATCGGCACCGAAGCCACCACGCCCAGCGTGTTGCTTTTGGTCATCTTGCCGGCGATCACGCCTGCCATGTACGCGCCCTCATAGGTGCGGCTGTCGTAGGTGCGCATGTTGTCAGCTTGTTTGTAGCCGGTAGCGTGCTCAAACTTCACGTCCTTGATGTCGGCCGCAATCTTGACCATCGGCTCCATGTAGCCAAAGGTGGTGCCAAAAATCAGCTTGTTGCCCTGACCGGCCATGTCACGGATGACGCGTTCGGCATCGGCCGATTCGGGCACGTTTTCAACGAACGAGGTGGCAATCTTGTCGCCAAATTCTTTCTCCAGCGCCTTGCGGCCGTTGTCATGGGCAAAGGTCCAGCCACCATCGCCGACCGGGCCGACATAGGCAAAAGCAATTTTCAGCGGTGCCGGTTTGGCCGGAGCCGATGCTACCGGTGCCGGTGCCGGGGTTGGTGCGGGGACGGGCTCTTCTTTTTTGCCACAGCCCACCAGCGCGGCGGCAGCCACGGCGGTCAGCGCAGCAACCTTCAGGAGCGAGCGTTTTTGCAAGTCTGTCATGTCAAATCCTTCATCAAGGGGGTTAAGGAAAACGGTGAATTATCAGCGCAACAAGACCAACCGAAGGTACGCACGGTACGCCGGTGCGATTCAAGGTGGCGTGACGACGCCTGCTGGGTCATTTTGAATGATTGACAGCTTTTTGACTCAAAGGTATATTACTAACCGTTTAGTCATTAGCCGGACACTTTACGGCATCAGTGGCATTTCCCGGATTATTTGGTTTTCATTTATGCCAACGCGTTCCACCACCAGCCAGCAACTTACGCCCGCACCCGTGCGCCGAGCCAGGCGCAAAGATGCACGCCCGGGCGAACTGCTGGCGGCGGCGCTTGACCTGTTTGTTGAAAAAGGCTTTGCGGCGACCCGGGTTGAAGAGGTGGCGCACCGTGCGGGCGTATCCAAGGGCACCTTGTTCCTGTACTTTCCCAGCAAAGAAGAGCTGTTCAAGGCGGTGGTGCGGGCACACTTGTCGGGGCATTTCGTGCGTTGGGGCCAGGAAATTGAGACTTTTGACGGCAGTTCAGCCGAGATGCTGCGTTACGCCCTGTCAAGCTGGTGGCAACACATTGGTTCGACCCAGGCGTCGGGCATCCCCAAACTGATGATGAGCGAAGCTGGCAACTTTCCGCAACTGGCAGCGTTCTACCGGCAAGAGGTGATCGAACCCGGCAACGCGCTGTTGGCGCGTATCCTGCAGCGCGGCGTGGCGCGCGGCGAATTCCGACCACTTGACCTGAAATATGGCGTCTATCTGATCCTGGCACCACTGGTTTTTCTGGTGCTATGGAAACATTCTTTCGCCCCCTGCTGCGACCACCTGGCGCAGATTGACCCGCCAACCTACCTGTCCGCGCAAATTGAGATGCTGTTGCATGGTCTGAGCGTGTGCTAAGGGTTTGTCCATGAATAAGCTGTGCATGTTATTTGTGGACAAGCCTTAACCCCTTTAAAGAAATTCTGAACCGTTATGAAACCCTGGTTGAAATGGACACTGGCCGCTGTCGTGGTCGCACTGCTGGGTGCCGGCGCCGCGCGCACGCTGGCCGCACGCAAAGTCAAGCAGCAGGAGCTGCAAGCGCAACAAACAGCGCAAAGAACCCAGGTCGCGATGGACCTTCGCAGCAACGACTTGCGCCAAGTGCGCGCGCTTGAGCTGGCGCTGACGGTACCGCTGTCCGGCCCGATCCAGGCGGTCAACACCGCGCTGGTCAAGGCGCGCGTCGGCGGCGAATTGCAAGGCCTGACGGTGCGTGAAGGCGACCTGGTGCGCGCGGGCCAGGTGTTGGGCCGGATCGACCCAACCGAATTTGACGCGCGCCTGCGCCAGGCGCGTCAGCAGGCGCAAGCGGCCAAGGCGCAGGCCGACATTGCCCAGCGCAGCCACGACAACAACCAAGCGCTGGTGGCGCAAGGCTTTATCTCCAGCACCGCGCTGGCGGCGTCACAAGCCAACCTGGCCGCAGCACACGCCACTTATGCCGCCGCGCTGGCGGCCAGTGACATTGCGGCCAAGACGCTGGGCGACGCGCTGCTGCGCGCGCCCATCAGCGGCCAGATTTCGCAGCGGCTGGCGCAACCCGGCGAGCGGGTCAGCGTCGAAGCACGGATCGTCGAAATTGTCGATCTGGGCCGGCTTGAGCTAGCGGCAACCCTGCCGGTCGCCGACGCGCTACAAGTCAAACCGGGCCAACTGGCGCACTTGCAAGTTGAAGGCACCGAAACGCAAATTGCCGCGCGGGTGGCACGCATCAACCCCAGCGCGGCACCCGGCAGCCGCGCCGTGCTGGTCTATCTGGCAATCGAACCCGGCGTGGCGTTGCGCCACGGCCTTTACGCACAGGGTAGTTTGGCCGTTGGCCGCGTGACCGCCAACGTGGTACCACTAACGGCACTGCGCACCGACCAACCGCAGCCCTATTTGCAACTGGTGCAAGACGGCAAAGTGAAACACGCACAGGTCACGCCAGGGCCGCGCAGCGAAGTCGATGGTCAGACCCTGGTCGCGGTGACCGGTGTGCCCGCCGGAGCTGTGGTCATCGCCGGATCGGTCGGTGTGCTACGCCCCGGCACGCCGGTGCGTCTGGTGGCAGAAAAATAAGGCGCACGTCATGTGGTTTACGCGCATCAGTCTGAACAACCCGGTGTTTGCCACCATGATGATGTTGGCACTGGTGGTGCTGGGACTTTTTTCGATCCAGCGGCTCCAGGTGGACCAGTTCCCCAATGTCGATTTTCCGGTGGTGGTGATCAGCACCGACTACCCCGGCGCGTCGCCCGAAATTGTTGAAAGCGAAGTCACTAAAAAGCTCGAAGAAGGCGTTAACTCGATCGCTGGCATCAACGCGCTGACCTCGCGCTCGTATGAGAGCCAGTCGGTCATCATCATTGAATTTGGCCTGCACATCGACGGTCGCAAGGCGGCCGAAGATGTGCGCGAAAAAGTCGCCGCGATCCGCCCGACCCTGCGCACCGAAGTCAAAGAGCCGCGTGTGCTGCGCTTTGACCCCAGCAGCCGCGCCATCTGGTCGGTCGCGGTGCTGCCCGACAGCAGCGGCAAAGCGGCCGCGATGAACCCGGTGGAATTGACCAACTGGGCCGAGCAGGTGGCCAAGAAGCGGCTGGAAAATGTGCGCGGCGTCGGTGCGGTGGCGCTGGTCGGTGGCGCCAAGCGCGAGATCAACCTGTACCTGCTGCCGCAAGCGCTACAGTCCTATGGCATCACGCCCGACCAGGTGGTCGCTGCGGTGCGCAGCGAAAACCAGGACTACCCGGCCGGGTCGATCCGTTCGGCCGAGCAAGACCGGGTGATCCAGATCGCCGCGCGCGTGCAGCGCCCGGAAGACTTTGGCCGCATCATCGTCACGCGTAAAGGTGGCGCACCGGTGCGGGTGGAGCAGGTGGCGCGGGTGGCCGACGGCGCGCAGGAAGTCGAAAGCCTGGCACTGTATAACGGCCAGCGCACGTTGCTGTTGAGCGTGCAAAAGTCACAAGACGAAAACACCATTGGTGTGGTCGATAGCCTGAACCGCACGCTGGCCGAGATGCAAACGCAGTTGCCGCCGGGCGTCAAATTGCAGTCGATCACCGACGGTTCACGCCAGATTCGGGTGTCGGTCTCGAACGTGCGCCAGACGCTGTTTGAAGGCGCGCTGCTGACCGTGCTGATCGTGTTTTTGTTCTTGAATTCGTGGCGTTCAACGGTCATCACCGGGCTGACGCTGCCGATTGCGCTGATCAGCACGTTTTTCTTCATGAACCTGCTGGGCTTTACCATCAACATGATCACCATGATGGCGCTCAGTCTGTGCGTCGGGCTGCTGATTGACGATGCGATTGTGGTGCGCGAAAACATCGTGCGCCACGTGCAAATGGGCAAGGGTACCTTTGCCGCCGCAATGGACGGCACGCGTGAAATCGGACTGGCGGTGTTTGCCACCACGCTGTCGATCGTGGCGGTGTTTTTGCCGATCGGCTTCATGGGCGGCATCATTGGCAAGTTCTTCCATGAGTTTGGCCTGACCATCGTCGCCGCCGTGCTGGTGTCGATGTTTGTCAGCTTCACGCTGGATCCGATGCTGTCCTCGATCTGGCACGACCCCAGCATCGAATCCCACGGCAAGCACCTTAAACCGATCACGTTTTACGACAAGACCATCGGCCGCTTCACGGCGCTGTTTGACGTCGGCACCGACGCGCTGGTGGACATTTACCAAAGCATCTTGCGCTGGGCGCTGGCGCACAAGCTCGCGACCGTTTTGCTGGCCGTGGTGATCTTTGTCAGCAGCCTGGCTATGGTGCCGCTGCTGGGCACCGAATTTGTGCCCAAGTCGGACTTTTCTGAAACCAACCTGACCTTTAATACGCCGGTCGGCTCGTCCTTGGAAGTGACCGAAGCGCGTGCCCAGCAAGTTCAGGCGATCTTGCGCTCCTTGCCCGAGGTGGCTTACACACTGACCACCATCAACACCGGCAACGCGCCGGGCAAAATCTACGCCAGCGTCTATATCCGCCTCGTCGATCGCCATCTGCGCCAGCGCAATGTCGAAGCGATGTCAGTGGTGCTGCGCCAGCGCCTGCGCCAAGTGCCAGGCATTACCGTCACCCACGTGGGCCTGCTCGACCCGGTGGGCGGCCAAAAGCAGATCATGTTCTCGATCCAGGGCCCCGATCTGGGCGAGCTGACGCGCCTGAACGCACTGGCGCTGGACAAAATCCGCAACCTTCCTGGTCTGGTCGATCTGGATTCGACACTCAAACCCGACAAGCCCACGCTGGACGTGCAGGTGCACCGCGACATCGCGTCCGACCTGGGGCTGAGCGTGGCGCAGATCGGCAGCACACTGCGCACGCTGGTGGCGGGGCAAACCGTGGGTAACTGGCGCGCGCCCGATGACCAGACTTACGACGTCAACGTGCGGCTGGCGCCGCAGGCGCGCAACCAAACCGCGGACCTGGGCGCGTTGCCGTTCGCGCTGGGCCAAAACGCCGACGGCAGTAGCCGCGTCGTGCAGCTCAACCAGGTGGCGACCGTGGTCGAAGCCAGCGGCTCGAACCAAATCAATCGGCGCGACCTGACGCGTGAGGTAGCTATTACCGCCAACGTGTCGGCGCGCTCGTCCGGCGAGGTCTCGGCCGACATCAAGACCGCCATGGACAGCATCGCCATGCCACCCGGCTACAGCTACAAATTCAGCGGTTCGGTCAAGGACATGGCCGAGGCGTTCAATTACGCGCTGTCGGCACTGGCGCTGGCGGTGATCTTTATCTACATGATTCTGGCCAGCCAGTTCAAGAGCTTTTTGCAGCCGCTGGCGCTGATGACGGCGCTGCCGTTAACGCTGATCGGGGTGGTGCTGGCGTTGATGATGTTCAATTCAACGCTGTCGATGTTTTCCGCGATTGGCGTGGTGATGCTGATGGGGCTGGTGACCAAAAATGCGATCCTGTTGGTGGACTTTGCCATTCGCTCGCGCGTCGAGCACACCGACGAGCACGGCAACGTCGCTCCCGGTCTGCCGCGCCACGACGCCCTGCTGTTGGCAGCGCGGGTGCGCTTGCGCCCAATTCTGATGACCACGCTGGCGATGATTTTTGGCATGGTGCCGCTGGCGTTTGCCCTGTCCGAGGGTGCCGAGATGCGCGCGCCGATGGGCCAGGCTGTCATTGGCGGCGTCATCACCTCGTCGCTGTTGACGCTGGTGGTGGTGCCGGTGGTCTATTGTTATATGGATGATCTGGCGCAATGGATCAGCAGATTGTGGCGCCACGCCCCGGTAACAACCCCTGAAAAGCAGGGTTTTCAAGGACCCGCCAGCTAAAATGGCAAAAGTCCGTTAACATACCCCCAGGAGTACCTAGATGAATTTGCAGAACGTCGAACAAGCCCGCTTCAACATGATCCAACAACAGGTTCGCCCCTGGAATGTCGATGACAGCGCGGTGTTGAATTTGCTGGACAGCGTCAAGCGCGAAGACTTTGTGCCGCTGGCGCACAAGGCGCTGGCGTTTGCCGATCTGGAACTGTCCTTGCCCGCCGGTCAGGTCATGCTGGCGCCGCGCCTGCAAGCACGCCTGGTGCAAGACCTGGCCTTGAAGCCGACTGACAAGGTGCTGGAAATTGGCGCCGGCAGCGGCTACACCACGGCCTTGCTGGCCAGCCTGGCGCAGCGCGTCATCGCGCTCGAAATCAACCCTGAACTGGCCGCGCTGGCGCGCGCCAATCTGCAAAAGGCCAACATCAGCAACGCCGAAGTGCGCGTCGCTGACGGTGCCAACGGCGCTGCTGCCGAGGCACCGTTTGACGCCATCCTGTTAGGCGGCTCGGTCACTGAAGCACCGCAGGCGCTGTTGGGTCAACTGAAGGTGGGCGGTCGCCTGATTGCCATCGTCGGCTCCGAGCCGGTGATGCGCGCAATGCGCATCACCCGCACCAGCCAGACCGACTTCAAGAGCGCCGAGCTGTGGGACAGCGTGGCACCGCGCCTGCAGAACTTTCCAGAACCTTCTGCCTTCAAGTTTTAACGCATGATCGCGCAAGTTCGCCCCACCCAAATTTCTCAATGGCTCGCTGCCGTGCGCGGCCACGGCAACCCGGTGGTGCTGGACGTGCGTGAACCGGCTGAGCGCCAGCTCGCCAGCATCCAGGCCGATGGCTTTGAGCTGATCACCATCCCCATGGGGGCGGTGCCGCCCCGCCTGGCAGAGCTTGACCCCAGCCAGCCCATTGCCTGCCTGTGCCACCACGGTGGGCGCAGCATGCAGGTTGCAGCATTTCTGAAAGCCCGCGGGTTCACGCACGTTGCCAACATCGCTGGCGGCATCAATGCCTGGTCTGCTGAGGTTGACCCCAGCATTGCTCGTTATTGAACCGCTGGCTGCCATGGCCGTTACGCCTCGGGTTCATCTTTTGTCTTTGCTTCATTGATTGCTGTACCATGAAAACGCTTCATTTGTTACCTTTGACCCTGGCCATCACCGGCGCACTGGCACTGCCCGCACAGGCGCAGAGCCTGCTTGAGCTATACCAGTCGGCCAGAACTTTTGACGCCAGCTACCAATCGGCCCAGGCGCAAGCTGACGCCACGCTGGCCAAAGGTGAACAGGCACGCGCCGCTCTGTTGCCCAGCGTCGGTCTGGCCGCCGGGGCCAACCGCGTCGCCATTGGCAGCGACCAGCCCGCGTTTGAAAAAAGCTATGGCAACCAGAACATCGCTCTAAGCGCGTCACAGCCGCTGTATCGCCCAGCCAACCGCGCCAGCGCTGAGCAGGGCAAGAAGCAGGCGGAGCTGGCGCAAGCGCAGTTGCAAGCGGCAGAGCAAGACCTGATCGTGCGCGTCAGCCAAGCCTACTTTGACGTGCTGGCGGCGCAAGACAACTTGAGCTTTGTGCGCGCCCAAAAATCCGCTGTGACTGAACAACTGGCCTCTGCCAAACGCAACTTTGAAGTGGGTACTGCCACCATCACTGATACGCGTGAAGCGCAGGCCCGCTTTGACCTGGTGCTGGCGCAAGAGATCGCCGCCGACAACGATCTGCGCGTCAAGGGCCTGGCGCTCGACCAGTTGACCGGCAAGTCCGCCACCGCACCCCGGCCCGTCGGCGTCCCGCTGACGCTGCCGGTGGTGACGCCTGCCAACGTCAACGCGTGGGTCAACCAATCTGAAGACCTGCATCCTTCGGTGCGCCAGGCTAAGCTGGGGCTGGAAGTTGCGCAGCTTGAAACCCAAAAAGCACAAGCCGGTAACCGGCCGACGCTGGACCTGAATGGCAGTTACAACGTCACGCTAAACAACGGCTCCAGCAGCACCGCTATCGACTACCGCACCAACGTCGCGTCGCTGGGCCTGAGCTTGAACCTGCCGCTATTTGCTGGCTACGCGATCCAGAACCGCATCAAAGAGACGCTGGCGCTGGAAGAAAAATCGCGCGCCGACCTGGACGCCGCCCGCCGCGGTGTAGCGCAAGCCACACGCGTGGCTTTCTTTGGCGTGCAATCGGGCCAGGGTCAGGTGAAGGCGTTAGAGGCCGCCGAGGCATCCAGCCAAAGTGCGGTCGAAGCCAGCAAACTGGGCTACCAGGTGGGCGTGCGTATCAACATCGACGTGCTCAATGCGCAAAGCCAGTTGTTTGACACCAAAGCCAAGCTGGCCAAGGCACGCTACGACGTGCTGGTAGGCGGTCTGAAACTGCGCCAGGCCAACGGCTCACTCAAGGAAGACGACCTGGGCGCGGTGAATACGCTGCTGGCCAAGTAGGCCAGAACTTACAAACACTGCGCAGACCAATTCCAGGTTTCAGGCCAACCCCGCCGGATGGGGCCCCAAAGGCGAGCGCCTCATGCTGGAGTACCAGAAATCGGCGCTCACCTTTGGGGCCCCATCCGGCTAGCAATTTCAGTAGTGACCATCGGTCCCGGACTTTTTTGAGGACAACGTCCAGCGCGGTGGCTGGTTTTGGTGGCCGACGATTTCGGCTACCCCCGTATGAGGAGGCCGCCAAAACCAGCCACCGCGCGGGTTCAACGTGACGCCATCACCCGTAGCGAGGCACTGACCTGACTTCTTGACAAACAGCATCGGCCAACCTTGCTGCCGCGCCTTGGTGTGCCAGCGCAAATCGTTCTGCAGCCTGACGAACCTGCGTGGCCCTGGACACATCACCCAGCAACGCCTGCGCCTCTGTCACCGCCTGCGCCAGATCGCCCACCCTGATGGCGGCTCCCACCGCCAGCGCCTGCTCGGCTGCTTGGGCAAAGTTGAACGTGTGCGGCCCCATCACCACCGGGCAGCCGCAGGCCGCGGCTTCGATCAGGTTCTGGCCGCCCAGCGGCTCAAAGCTGCCGCCCAGCAGCGCCACATCCGCCAGACCGAAGTACAGCGCCATCTCGCCGAGCGAGTCGCCCAGCCAGATGCACGGCGCTGCACCGTTACCGGGGGCACCAACAGCGGCCGGTCCGTCACCCCGCCAGGTGCTTCGACGCGACACGGAAAAGCCATGACTTTGGATCAGTTTGGCCACCTCGTCAAAGCGCTGCGGATGCCGGGGCACGATCAGCCATTGCACCTGAGGTGCTATTTTTTTTGTATCTGCTTGCACAGTCTCTGTATGGACTAGAAGCCAATATTCCTTAAGGATTTGCAACAGCGCCAGCTCTTCGCCTTCGCGCGAACTGGCAAACATCACCACCGGCCGCCCCGCCGCAACGCGCCATGCGCGGCCGCGCGCCAGTTGAACGGCATCGGGCGTGGCGTCAAACTTGAGGTTACCCAGCACGCCGCGCACCGGCGCACCCAGACTGCGCAGGCGCTGGGCGTCGGCCTCGGTCTGCGCCCACACCGCCGACAACGCGGCGTAGGCTGGGCGCGCCAGCCAGCTCAGGCGCTGCGCCTGGCGCAGCGACTTGTCGGACAGACGGGCGTTGGCCAGCACCAGCGGCACACCTTGGGCCTTGCAGGTATGAACCAGATTCGGCCAGATTTCGGTTTCCATCAGGACGCCGATCGATGGCTTGAAATGCGCCAGAAAACGCTGCACCGCCCCTGCTGTATCCCACGGCAGCCAGGCTTGCAGATCACCGTCGTGCAGCAGTTTGATGCCTTCAGCGCGGCCAGTGGCGGTGCCGTGCGTGAGCAGCAGTCGGATCGCAGGCAGACGCGCACGCAAGGCGGCAATCAGTACCGCGGCGGCGCGCGTTTCGCCCAGCGACACGGCGTGAATCCAGACCGTGGGACCGGTGTGCGCTGGCAGCAAAGCGGGGTAGTGGCCCAAGCGTTCATCAACCGCGTGCAAATAACCCGCTTCGTGCTGACCACGGCGGCGCAACTTGCGCCGCAACAGCGGCTGGGCCAGCCACATCAGCAGAGAATAAAGTTGGCGAATCACAGCCCGGCCTTGATATTTCAACCTAGATTCCTCAGTTGGACAGGCCCGATTGAGCCCCGCAGGTGACCTCGGTCAAAGCCAAAAAAGTCAATGTTCATATGTAGTTAGTAACACCTGTCAGCGCTCAACTGAGGAATCTGGGTTCAAGCGCCTGGGCCGAAACCGGACGCAAGCACCGATTGCCAGGCCTGCCAGACCGCATCGACCGATGGGGTGGGCTGGGCAAACACGCTAATCTGGTGCGCTTGCCAAGATCCCGACCTTGCCCCAGCGGGGGCAGCGGCCACAGCCAGCGGACCGGTGCGCCAGGCGGTGTCAAAGTTGTAAATCTGTACGTGCGGCAGGCTCAGCGCCACGGCAATATGACTCAGGCCACTGTCAACCCCAATCACGCCGGCGCAGCACGCCAGCGAATCAACCAGTGCGTCCAACGGCAAGCGCGGCCAGAGCTGAACCTGCACCAGGTCGCGAGCAATGTCGCGGCAGACCGCTTCTTCCGCGTCGTTGCCATGCGGCAAGGCAACGCCAAAACCGTCCTCGCGCAGGCGCTGCGCCAGTTCGCGCCAATGCCCCAGCGGCCATTGTTTATCAGCCCGCGAGCTACCGTGCACCAGCGCCACCACGCCCTTCAGGCCGGTCCGAAGCGCTACATTTTTCATATCTGGCAGCGCTTTATCCTGCTGCGCTAGCAGCCCAAAAGACAACCTTTGCGCAACGGTATAACCGAGCGCCTGGGCGCACAGCAGGCGCGACCGCGTCACCGCGTGGCAGCGCGTTGGCA
>JAQTSL010000283.1 GCA_028711355.1 Rhodoferax sp. | reverse complement strand
GGGCCGTCCATCACCTCCACGTAATACTGGGCGCCGGTGCGGCGCAGCAGCATGTGCTTGCCCCCGGGTGCAATCAGCGCGCGGCTGTTGATCACACGGTCGTTGTTTTGCGCTTCTTTCACCTCAATCTGGCACAGGCCGTTGAGCCGCTCGGCAAAGGCGGCAGTAAATTTTTCGGGCATGTGCTGCACGATCACCATGCCGGGCGTGACACGCGGCAACATCGTCAGCACCACCTCCAGCGCCTGTGTGCCGCCGGTACTGGTGCCGATGGCCACCACGCGATCGGTGGTCTGGATCATGGCGCCGTGCTTGTCGGCGGCGGGCATGATCACGTCGGCGGTGTTCTTGGCCTGCACACGCAGCACCGCATTCATGTTGGACTTGGCCGCGGCCTTGACGGCGCTGATGATGTCTTCGGAATCGTCTTCCAGAAACTGCTTGAGGCCAATTTTTGGTTTGGTGATGATCGCCACCGCACCGGCGGCCAGCGCCGCCATCGAGGTCTGTGTGCCGGCCTCAGCCAGGGTGGAGCAGATCACCACCGGCGTGGGGTGTTCGGCCATGATTTTTTTCAGGAAAGTGATGCCGTCCATGCGCGGCATTTCAATGTCGAGCACGATCACGTCGGGCCAGCGCACGTTCATTTTGGCAATCGCCAAAATGGGGTCTGCCGCAGCGGCGATCACTTCAATGTCGGGGTCGGCACTAAGAATATTGGTCACCACCTGGCGTACCACCGCTGAATCATCTACCACCAGTACTTTAATTCGGCTCATGATTGAAGGTCCATCTTGGGTTGTGCTTCCAGTTCTTGCTGCGTGGGTTTCACCTGACGCGCCCACACGTCACCACGGCTCAGATCAAAAATAATTTGACGGTGGCCAATGCCAAACAGGCTCTCTGTGACCACCGGTATGTTGTGCGCGCTCAACATCGCACGCGCGGCCAGGCCGTTGCGGTGCCCCACCTTGATGCCGCTGGCGTGCCCCATGCCGGGGAACATGTTGCCACCGCCAAAAATCTTGGCCTGGCACTCTTGCGGCTCGACACCGCGCGCGCGCAGGTCAGACAGCATCATCGCCAGCGCCTCGTCGCCGTAGCGGCCGTCAAACTCGCTGTGGTGCACCTTGTGGCCACGGGTGGGTAGCAAAAAATGCGACATGCCCCCCAAACCGGTCTCTGGGTGCCACAGCGTGATCGACACGCAAGACCCCAGAATGGTGCGAATCTGGTAGCCTGCGTCAGCCACAAACAGCTCACCCGGCTGCAAAAAAATGTCCAGCAAATTGTCGATCTGGTGCATGTCAAACCGGCTTTTGGTAAATGGACGGCGCCACCATATTCACAGCGCTGCTGATGTCGTTGAGGCTCTCGGAATGCCCAATGCAAAAATAGCCGCCGGGCTTGACGGTAGCAATCACACGCGCCACCACCTCGCGCTTGGTGTCGTTGTTAAAGTAAATCATCACGTTGCGTAAAAACACCATGTCAAACAACCCCAGCTCGGGCAGCGCCGTGTTCAGATTGGCTTGCCGAAACGTCACCTTGCTGCGCAGCGTGCGGTCCACCAACAACATGCCCTCATATTCGCCGCTGCCCTTACGGCAAAAGCGGCGCAGGTAGTCGGGCGGAATGTGCCGCCCGCGCTCCATTGAATACAACCCTCGTTGCGCCCCTGCTATCACCCGGGTGCTGATGTCGGTGCCCAGCACCTCCCAGGGCGTGGTCTGCATACAGTCTTGCAACACCATGGCCATGCTGTAGGCCTCTTCGCCGCTGGAACTGGCCGCACTCCAGATGCGCCATGGGGTAGGGCGGCTGCGCGCCGCCAGCACCTGCGTGCGCATAAATTCAAAGTGCTTGATTTCCCTGAAAAAGTAGGTTTCGTTGGTGGTCAGCAAGTCCACCGCCATCTGTACTTCGTCCGGGTGGTGGCCGTCTGTGAGCAGCTTGAAGTAGTCACCAAACGCCTCCAGACCGTGCACTGACAGGCGCTTGCTCAGGCGCCCGGTCACCAACGCTTTTTTGGCGTCAGACATGGTGATGCCGGCGTGCTCAAAAATAAAGCGCTGGAACTTGGCAAACTCGGCATCGGTAATGGCAACGGGTAACAAATTCACTCCTTTTTGTTTTTTGTTGGAGCCAGGGCTTCAAAGTCTGCCAGGGGCACCGGTTTGCTGAACAGATAGCCCTGAAAATGCTGGCAACCCAGCGCCAGCAGGCGGTCACGCTGGGCCACGGTTTCCACGCCTTCCGCTATCACGGCCAAACCCATGGCGCGCGCCAGCACCACAATGGTGTGGGCAATTGCGGCATCGTCCGGGTCGAGCAAAATGTCGCGTACAAAGCCCTGGTCAATTTTGAGCTGGTCCAGCGGTAGGCGCTTCAAATACGCCAATGATGAATAGCCGGTACCAAAGTCGTCCAGCGAGAATTGCACGCCCAGTTTTTTGAGTGCGCGCATTTTGTCAATGGTGTCTTGCACGTCGCTCACCAGCAGACTCTCGGTCAGCTCCAGCTTGAGCCGCTGCGGATTGATGCCAGTTAACTCAAGTACCGCCACCACCCTCGCCACAAAGTCGGGCAACTGGAACTGCTTGGCGCTCACGTTCACCGCCAGCGTCAAGCCCGCCAGGGCGGGTACATCTGCCCACCTGGCCAACTGCCAGCAAGCCGTTTCCAGCACCCACTGCCCCAGTGGCAAGATCAAACCATTGGCTTCAGCCAGTGGAATAAAGTCGGCCGGCGGCACCAGCCCCCGCTTTGGATGCTGCCAGCGCACCAGCACTTCGGCGCCCAGCACCGCGCCAGCATCATTCACCTGCGCCTGGTAATACAGCACAAACTCATGCCGCACCAAAGCATCGCGCAAATCGGCCTCAAGGGCGAGTTGCAGGGTGACGCTCTGGCGCATCTCGGCGGTAAAAAAGCGAACGCTGTTCAAACCGGCTTGCTTGGCAGAGTGGTTGGCGGTATCAGCGGCACGCAGCAAAGCATCCACGTCGGGGCCGTCTTGCGGATAAATCGCCACCCCCACCGAGACCGTCATGGCAATGTCTTTGTCCATCACGCGCAAGGGCTTGGCCACGCCCTGGATCAAGCTGTTGACCGCTGCCTGTGCCTGTGCTTCATCCAGATGGGTCAATAAAAACAAAAACTCATCGCCACCCGGGCGTGCCAGCAGATCGTCGGGCCCCAGCAGGCTGTGAAAACGCTCGGTCAGCAGCACCAGCATCTGGTCACCGGCTTGGTGCCCCAGGCTGTCATTGATATGCCCAAAATGATCCAGATCCAGGCACACCAGGGCGGCAGCCTCCCCCCGCGCCTGCACTTGACGCAAGGCCTGCGTGGCACGGTCAGTGAACAAGACACGGTTGGGCAAGCCGGTGAGCCCGTCAAAGAAATTAAGTTGGCGGATGCGGGCGTCGGCCTCCTGGCGCTTGGAAATGTCGCGCACAAATGCGGCAAACACGCCGCCTTCAGCCCAACTAAAAGTTGCGCTGATCTCCACCGGTAGCACCTGGCCATCCTTGCGCTGGTGCAGGGTTTCAAACAAACCCGCCTGGCCCGCCATGATGGCCTGCAACTCCGCTTGCACCTGCGCCCTGGACTCGTCTGCCTTCAATTGCGCCACGCTCATCTGTAACAGTTCTTCGCGGCTAAAGCCGGTCATGGCCACATAGGCATCGTTAACTTCAAGCAAACGCCCCTGCGCGTTGGCCAGCCAAAAACCATCTTGTGAGCTGGCCAACACCGAGCGGTACTTGGACTCGCTCTCGCGCAACTGCAACATGCTTTCGTGCACCGCAGCGTCACGCTTGGCCAAGCCTTCGGCCATGTGGTTGAACCCCTGCGAGAGTTCGCTCAACTCATCGTTTCCAGAAGCATCCACCCGCGTAGCCAGCTCGCCCGTTTGCAGGCGCTTGGCTGCACGCCCGAGTGCGGTTAACCGACGCGCCACCAGGTGCTGCAACATCAGGCCCAGCAGCAACAGCAAGGCCACGTAGCCCACCAAGCGGCCTACGCTGCGTTCCAGCCAGGTTTGCAGGGCACTGGCACGCAACTCGTCGGTGGGCACGTGGATGCTCAGCACGCCGCGCAAATCACCTACTTTGTAGCCATAGGCCTGGTCATAAGTATCTCGAATGGCGGCCGGCGTGGCACTGCGCTCGCCATGGCACTTCAGGCAATAGGGCTCGATCCAGATCGGGGCGGCAAAGTGATAAAAGCTTTTGCCTGATGCATCCTGGATATCCAGGATGCGGTCTTTCGCCTTGGGGTTGGCCCGAAACCAGGCCATGTCTTCAAGCTCCACCGCATCAGCGGCGTTGTTCTGGTTGCGGGGGCGGTCTGACACGTTGTTAAAACGCAGGCCGCTCTTGAGCCAATTGGGCAAATCTGCCGAAATTTTGCTCATCGCATGCGCCGGCAAAAAACCAATGGTGTGTGAATTGAGTTCTATCCCACTGTCCAAAAATTGCTGGTGGTAGATGCGACGCGTGGCCATCAGCAAACTTTGCACAATGCGTGCATCTTCGCTGGCGAGGGCATGCACACTGGCTTGCACATCACGGTAACCTACGCCCAAGTCGATGGCCATCACCACGGCCACCACCGCGCCACAACTCAGCCAGATTTTCCTTTGAAGCTTCATGGTGTGGTGTGCCGATCTTGGTAGCCAAGCTCTTTCTGGTGTCTAACGGCCACGATCACCGCCACTGGC
>JAQTSL010000282.1 GCA_028711355.1 Rhodoferax sp. | reverse complement strand
CTGGCTGAACAAGATGAGGAGTGGTTGACCGCCAAAATCTACCTGAACATGAAACTTTGAACCAACGCGCTCGCGCAACAATCACGACACCAAAAATCAGAATTTACAGAAAAACGGTTGCTTTATCTGATAAGCTTGACCAGGGCGCGGGGTGAACGAAAATTTTCGTTCGAGGTGATCGTCACCGCATCCGTAATGTCAAAAGCCTCACGGTCTTTGTAGAGCTGCTGCTCGGGGTCCTCCAGCAAAACTGCCTTCCCATCCTGACGCAGCCGGGTCAGCATCGCCTGCACCCACTCAGGCTGCATGTCCTGTACTTCGTCGAGCACGATTAGATCCAAATCTGGTTCGCACTTGGACAACGTTTCAGTGCATTGGAACGCAATGATCTCAAATGCTGTTGGCACACTGAAATCGATTGCTTGGCCGGACCGGCGCACCATGCGCAGTGCAAACTCATGGAAAGTCTCGGCGGGCGTGCGCACCGGGGCAACTCGCGCCATGTGGTCGGCCAGTGCACGGTTGAAGCAGATGTAGGCGGCATTTCGGCCAGCGGCATCGGCGTCGCGCAACAGGCGCAGCGCGAGCTGCGTCTTGCCCGACCCGGCTGTACCCACAACGCGGATCACGCCAGAGGGTCCGTCGATGCGCGGCACCCAGGTGGCGAGTCCAGCGGATAGGCGGGTCGCTGCCTGCTGCAAGCGCCCCGTCAGGGCAGACACATCCGGAACCACGCGAAAGCGGTTCTCGAAAAATGCCAGCACACGCTCAAGGCTGTCGCCATTCTTGAGTCCAGGCCCCAGCAACTGCGTGACGCGTGAGACGATGTTGCCGATTTCATTGCTGTCAACAATGCGTTCGCGCGGCCACTGTACGGTTTGGGTTTGCACCCGCAGGTCCGGCAGCACGAGAAGGTGGCTCAAATGGACCGGCAGATCAGCGCCCTGTAGCCTTGAACGCAAGGCACTGTATTGCAGGCCGATTTGAGCGGTGACATCCTTGGTATGCGCCGTGGCGTGGCCGCCATAGGTCTTGAAGATGCCGTCGCTCTGAAAATCAACGTTGCCGGATTTCACCTCCATCAACAGCACGTCACCGGCCTGGTTAACCACCACGATGTCGATCTCTCCGTGCTGCTCTTGCGTCTCGGTTCCCCTCGACCAATTAACACTGTGGAACAGCGTGTAGGCGTTGGACAAGCCACGCTCCAGGGTTTGCAGCAGGTCGAGCTCGGCATATTCATCCGCGCCAATGGCTGAATGCAGAGGAATGGAGGGGCAAAGGCGAGCCATGAAAGGGAAACTATTAGTTGAGTTGTCGTTGTTTTGATCGATGCACCATAAGTCCAATCATCCTGACAAAGGCTACAACCTGACACCGCCATTCCGGGGGAAGCGATAGCCTGCATGGCTGCGCCTAGGCCAGCAGGCTTTCTTCTAATAATAAGAATTTGAATCTGGCTTGGCCCCTCTGCTTCTTCCCCCGCGCGAGACGAAGTGCCTATTGATGTCAATCAATATTTGAGTCGCATTCTTGAGACAGAATGAACGCCTTCTTGGCCAGCACAAAGCAGATGAAGCAGCGCGCAAATTTGGAATTTTTCAAAAAGTTAGATTGGTGTGCATATCCGTTCTGAATACATCGATAGAAAGGAAAATGAAGATGGCACTTATTGAGTGGAGTAGTGAACTTGATGTGGGGCACAAATTTATTGATGATGACCACAAAAAGCTGGTAAAGATGGTCAATGATTTTCATGATGCCATGCAGCAAGGTAGAGGCAATGATGTGATTGGCAAAGTTCTGAACAACTTGGTCATTTACACGAGAGAGCATTTCAGCCGGGAAGAAGCTGAAATGCAGCGTATCAAATATTCGAAGTATTTGGCGCACAAACAAGAGCACGACAAATTGATGGCACAGGTGGGCGAGTTACAAGGTAGCTTCTCCAGCGGCAAGAAAATGTTGACGATACAGGTGTCCAGCTTTCTGAAGGATTGGCTGCGCACCCACATCATGCAAACTGACAAGTTGTTGGCCGTGGCAATTGCGAACATCTGAAATATAGAAAAGATGAGAAAAGCGGCCAGCCCAAGCTCTACCAAGCACGCCGCCCCGAGCGCACCCTGCTGTACCAAACCATTGCCGAACATTTTGAGACCTGGCTTGAGCTTGCCAGTGCAGGTCAGTTTGACGGCCAGGGCGACCACCACACCCCAAAGCCCTATGTCCGCCAGGCGTTCGATAAGTATCTGGAATGCGGCATCTTCGCCCACGGCTTTGCCCGCGCCCGCTGTGATGACGACTACTTCGTGGCCTTCTCCTGCAAGGGCCGGGGTGTGTGCCCCTCGTGCAACACGCGGCGCATGGTGGAGACGGCGGCACACCTGACGGATCACGTCTTCCCGCACCTGGCGGTGCGCCAGTGGGTGCTCTCAGTCCCGAAGCGTCTGCGCTACTGTATGCAGCGTGACGGGGAGGTACTCAACATGGTGCGGCGCAGGTGGACAAGCCAGCGCTGCACATCGGTGCGGTGGCATTCATCCACCGCTTTGGCTCCAGCCTGAACGAGCATGTGCACCTGTACGTCTGCGTGGTCGATGGCGTGTTTGAGGCGGTGTCGGGCGCAGCGAATGTCGATACCGATCAGTTGTCGCAGCAACCCCCGGACTGATGAAACATCAGCCCGGGGCCGTGCCTGGTTTTCAAGAATGCCACCAACTCCAGCGCTGCCGGGGTGGCGACAACTTTGTCAACCATCAGAAGAAACCGAGCTTGCTTTCGCTGTAGCTCACCAGCAGGTTCTTGGTTTGCTGGTAGTGGTCCAGCATCATCTTGTGGGTTTCGCGGCCGATGCCGGACTCTTTGTAGCCACCAAAGGCAGCGTGGGCGGCGTAGTCGTGGTAGCAGTTGGTCCAGACGCGGCCGGCCTTGATGGCGCGGCCCATGCGGTAGGCCACGTTGCCGTTGCGGCTCCAGACACCCGCACCCAGGCCGTACAGCGTGTCGTTGGCCTGGGCCAGCGCATCGGCTTCATCCTTGAAGGTGGTGACAGCCAGCACCGGGCCAAAGATTTCTTCCTGGAACACGCGCATCTTGTTGTGGCCCTTGAGCAGCGTCGGCTGCACGTAATAACCACCGGCCAGATCGCCGCTCAGGTTCGCTTGGGCACCGCCGGTCAGCACCTGCGCGCCTTCCTGTTTGCCGATGTCCAGGTAGGACAGGATTTTGGTCAACTGTGCTTGTGAAGCTTGCGCGCCGATCATGGTCTCGGAGTCCAGCGGATTGCCCTGTTTGATGGCCTTGACGCGCGCCAGCACCCGTTCCATGAACTTGTCGTAAATGCTTTCCTGAATCAGTGCGCGGCTCGGGCAGGTGCAGACTTCGCCCTGATTGAAGGCGAAAAGCACCAGACCTTCGATGGCTTTGTCCAGAAAGCCGTCGTCCTTGTCCATGACATCGGCAAAGAACACATTGGGTGACTTGCCCCCCAGCTCCAAAGAGGCCGGAATCAGGTTGTTGGCAGCTGCTTGGGCAATCACACGGCCGGTGCTGGTAGAGCCGGTGAAGGCGATCTTGGCAATGCGTTTGCTGGTTGCCAGCGGCATACCGGCTTCGCGGCCAAAACCGTTGACGATGTTGAGCACACCCGGGGGCAGCAGGTCGGCGATAACGTCCATCAAAATCAGAATGCTCACCGGGGTTGACTCTGCCGGCTTGAGTACCACGCAGTTGCCGGCGGCCAGCGCCGGTGCCAGTTTCCAGGCGGCCATCAGAATCGGGAAGTTCCAGGGGATGATCTGCCCGACCACGCCCAGTGGTTCGTGGTAATGGTAGGCCACCGTGGTCTCGTTGAGATCGCTCAACGAGCCTTCCTGGGCGCGGATGCACCCGGCAAAGTAGCGAAAATGGTCGCTTGAGAGCGGAATGTCAGCGGCCAGTGTTTCGCGAATCGGTTTGCCGTTATCGACCGTTTCGGCGTAGGCCAGCAGTTCCAGGTTGGCATCAATGCGGTCGGCAATTTTGAGCAGGATGTTGGAGCGCTCGGTTACCGAGGTTTTACCCCAGGCATCGGCGGCGGCGTGGGCGGCGTCGAGTGCCAGTTCAATGTCCTGGGCACCTGAGCGGGCGGCCTGGGTATAGACCTTGCCGCTGATCGGGCTGATCACATCAAAGTATTCACCCGTGAGGGGCGCCACGTATTTGCCACCAATGAAGTTGTCGTATTTGGCCTTGTAGGCGATTTTGGCACCGTCTTGGCCGGGGGCTGCATAGATCATTGTGTCTCCTGATTGGTCATAAAAATTGAACGAATTTCCCTTGCGGGCAGTGTTGCTACACAAGTCGCGTGCCAGGTCGCTGGTTGCCGTTGAGAACATTGATTTCAAACAACTTTTTTAACAGCCTGTCCTGAATTGCTGCGGTATTGGGTGGTGTCATTTGTGACAGGTGTTCCTTTTTGCAACACCTGTCCGGTAGCTCATTTATGCAAGTCATTGCATATCGCCAGGAATTTGGTTTGTGACTACGATGCAGCACAAAGCGGCCATTGAGCCGCTTCGCTCAGGAGACAACTTGCGCACCCCACCTGCCGCTTTGGCGCTTAGCCAGGCCAGACAACATTTACTTGAATATGGCCGTTGCCCGACCGAGGGGCTTGACGCCCATGTGGCCCGCTCGTGGCTGCACAGTCTGGCCGCAGGCCTGGTGCCCGATGCCCGATTGCCGGAGCCCGACCACGTCAACGCGGCC
>JAQTSL010000281.1 GCA_028711355.1 Rhodoferax sp. | reverse complement strand
TGAGCAGGCGGCCGGCATTCTTGGCCTGCTCCAAGCCAGTGGGCGTCAGATCAACGTCGGTCCAGCCGGTAAAGCGGTTTTCAAGGTTCCATGTGGATTCGCCGTGGCGAATCAGGACAAGTTTGTGCATGGTAGGTGTCAGGGTCAGGGCAAACGGCAAGCCCGTCATTCTAAAATGCCCGTTGCGCAAGCTAACTTACTTATGAGGACGTGCAAGTGAAATTTATTTTTGATAACTGGATGTTGATCGCGGTGGCGCTGTCGGCTGGCGGCATGCTGCTGTGGCCAACGCTGGGTCGCGGCGGTCCCGGCGCTTTAAGCGCCGACGCGGCGGTGCTGTTGATGAATCGTGAAAAGGCCGTGGTCGTTGATGTGTGTGAGCCTGCCGAGTTTGCGGCGGGCCACGTGATCGGAGCCAAAAACATTCCGCTGGCGCAACTAGAAGACAAACTGGCCAGCGCGGTCAAAAACAAGGCCACGCCGCTCATTCTGGTGTGCAAATCGGGCGCACGCAGCAGCCGCGCGGTGGCGCTGGCAAAAAAAATTGGGTTTGCCAAGGTGCAGTCGCTCTCCGGCGGCATGACCGCCTGGCGCAGCGCCAATCTGCCGGTTGAAAAAGCCTGACGCCGGATTTAGAAAGCATCCCATGCAAACTGTCAAGATGTTTACCACGGCGGTGTGTCCGTATTGCCTGCGCGCCAAGCAATTGCTCAAGGCGCGTGGCGTTGCACAGATCGACGAGATCCGTATTGACGTGCAACCACAGCAGCGCGACGAAATGATGCGCATCACTGGTCGCCGCACGGTGCCCCAAATCTTCATTGGCGACAGCCACGTGGGTGGCTGCGACGACCTGATTGCGCTGGACGCGCGTGGGGGCTTGCTACCACTGCTGGGCGCCGCTTGACCTCAATTTTTTAACCAAGAGAACTTTATGACCGATACCGCAACCCCCGTTTTCCAGATTCAGCGTGTTTATCTCAAAGAGGCGTCGCTGGAGCAACCCAATTCGCCGGCGATACTGCTGGAAAAAGAGCAACCCGGCGTCGATATTCAGCTCGGTGTCAACGCAACTCCAGTGGGTGAGGGTGTTTTTGAAGTGGTCGTTACCGCCACCGTGCATACCAAGATCGCCGAAAAAACTGTTTTTCTAGTGGAGGCGTCGCAGGCCGGCATTTTCGAAGTGCGCAACCTGCCGTCTGAGCAAATGGGCCCGGTGATGGGCATTGCTTGCCCACAAATCGTCTATCCCTACCTGCGGGGTAATGTGGCTGACCTGATCCAGCGCGCGGGGTTCCCGCCGGTTCATCTGTCTGAAATCAACTTTCAGGCGATGTACGAGCAGCAACAGCTAGCTGCTCAGACGGCCGCCGATGCAGCCCCGACGGTCCAATAAGGGTTTAAGCGTTTTAGGCTTCTGGCCCCCATGATCACTGTGTAGCTAGCTATGAACATCATAGTCATTGGGGCTGGCGCGTGGGGCACGGCGCTCGCCGCCAGTGCCGCCACGCAGTCGCATCGGGTGACCCTGTGGGCGCGCGACGTGCAACAGGTGCGTGACCTGCGGGAGCAGCATCAGAACCGGCGCTATTTGCCGGGCATTCATTTGCCGGGAACGCTGGCTTTCAGCGCGGCGGCGTGGCCTGAACTCTTCAAACTGACTGTCGGCGCCGATCTGGTGGTGGTCGCCACCCCGATGGCGGCGCTGCGCGCCATGCTGACCGGGTTGCGCGACTGCCCGGTGCCCGTAGCCTGGTTGTGCAAGGGTTTTGAGGCCCCCGTTGATGACTGTTTTGGCCTGCTAGCCCATGAGATACAAGCGCAGGTAGCTCCGCAATTAAGAGCGGGCGTGCTCAGCGGCCCGAGTTTTGCACTGGAAGTGGCGCAAGGCCAGCCGACCGCGCTGGTGGCCGCCAGCGCGCACGCGGCGGTGCGACAGATATTGGTGAACGCCTTTCACAACACCAGTTTGCGGGTTTATGCCAATGACGACCTGGTGGGGGTCGAGGTGGGCGGCGCCGTCAAGAACGTGTTGGCCATCGCCACCGGTTTGTGCGACGGCTTGCAACTGGGTATGAACGCGCGCGCGGCGCTGATCACGCGTGGCCTGGCAGAAATGACGCGGCTGGGGGTGGCGCTGGGCGCGCGCGCTGACACTTTCATGGGTCTGAGCGGCCTGGGCGACCTGGTGCTGACCGCCACTGGCGATCTGTCGCGCAATCGCCAGGTCGGGCTGGCGCTGGCGCAGGGGCAGACCCTGGCGCAAGTCACCGCTGCGCTGGGTCACGTGGCCGAAGGGGTTTACAGTGCGCGTACCGTGGTGCAGCGCGCTTGCCTGGTGGGCGTTGATATGCCAATTTCCCGCGCTGTGGTGGCGCTGCTGGATGGGCAGATGGGCCCGGCCGAGGCGGTATTGCGCTTGATGGGGCGTGAACCTGCGGCCGAGGCTTGTAGTGCCGCCTGACGACTGATTTGAAACGGAGATTTCACATGACTGCCCCCAACGAATTTTCTGCCAGGATGGTGGCGCAACTGGCGCACACCGATGTGGCGCGCGCCTTGCTGGAAGACGTGGGCGCTGGCGACCTGACTGCCACGCTGGTTGACGCCTCAGCACGCGCGCGGGCGACTGTGGTGTCGCGCGAAGACGCTGTCATCTGCGGGCACGCCTGGGTGGAAGCGGCCTTTTTGCAGCTTGATGCGCAAGCGCAGATCAACTGGCATGTGGCTGAGGGCCACCGTTGCAATGCCGATCAGATCATTCTTGAAGTGGACGCGCTGGCGCCGGCGTTGTTGACCGCAGAGCGCACTGCCTTGAATTTTTTGCAAATGCTCAGCGCTGTGGCCACCAAGACCTGTGCGTTTGTGCAAGCGATCCGTGAGGTGCCGGGCAACCGTGCGCGCATTGTCGATACGCGCAAAACGCTGCCAGGCCTGCGCCTGGCGCAAAAATACGCGGTGTTCATGGGCGGCGGTGCCAACCATCGCATGGGTTTGTATGACGCGGTGCTGATCAAGGACAACCACATCGCTGCGGCCGGTGGCGTGGCGGCCGTGCTGCGCCGCGCCGCTGAACTGGCGCCAATGGCCAGGTTCGTCGAGATCGAGGTTGAGACGATCCAGCAACTTGAAGAGGCGCTGGACGCTGGGGCGTCGATGGTGCTGCTGGACAACATGGGACTGGCGCAGTTGCACGAGGCGGTGCGCCTCAATGATGGCCGTGCCTTGCTGGAAGTCTCGGGCGGAGTCAATCTTTCTACGGTGCGTGCAATTGCGTCAACCGGGGTCGATCGGATCTCGATCGGCGCCCTGACGAAAGACCTCAAGGCGATCGATTTTTCGATGCGTTTTAGGACGCAAGTGCAGTAATGGCAAGCGCTATCAGCTATTCAAAGCAGAGTGGCAGGACAACTTTGATGCGATCTTCTTCAACCATCAAGACAGTCGATTACGAGCAGCCGCAGCGCACGTTGGACGCGCTCCAGACGGCGGGCGCGGTCTGCGCCACGCGGCACGCCTGGGCGCGGGTGCCGCAAGAACCAACCGCTGTCGAGCGTGCGGCGCTGAAAGACAAAATCCGCCGCCTGCTGAAAGATAAAAACGCGGTGATGGTGTCGCATTACTACGTGCACCCCGACCTGCAAGACCTGGCTGAAGCCACTGGCGGCATTGTCAGCGACAGCCTGGAGATGGCGCGTTTTGGCCGCGACCACGCCGCCACCACGCTGGTCGTGTCTGGTGTGCGTTTCATGGGGGAAACGTCCAAAATCTTGTCGCCTGAAAAGCGCGTGCTGATGCCAGACCTGGATGCCACCTGCTCGCTCGACCTGGGCTGCCCAGTGGATGAATTCAGCGCCTTTTGCGACGCCCACCCCGACCGCACCGTGGTGGTCTATGCCAACACCAGCGCTGCGGTCAAGGCGCGTGCCGACTGGCTGGTAACCAGCAGTTGCGCGCTCGATATTGTCAAAGCGCTCAAAGACCAGGGCCACAAAATCCTGTGGGCGCCCGACCGGCATCTGGGCGGCTACATCCAGCGTGAAACCGGCGCCGACATGGTGATGTGGGGTGGTTCGTGTATCGTGCACGACGAATTCAAGGCCTTTGAACTCGAAGCGCTGAGGGTCGAGCACCCCGGTGCCAAAGTGCTGGTGCACCCCGAGTCGCCTGCCGCGGTGGTGGCGCTGGCCGACGCGGTGGGCTCCACCAGTGGCATCCTGAAAGCGGCGCGTGAGCTCGATGCCACCGAATTCATCGTCGCCACCGACAACGGCATGATGCACAAGCTGCGCACGCTTAACCCCGGAAAAGCCTTTTTTGAAGCACCCACCGCCGGTAACAGCGCCACCTGCAAAAGCTGTGCGCACTGCCCGTGGATGGCGATGAATGGCTTGGCCGATGTGGCGCGGGTACTGGAGACCGGCGCCAATGAAATCCAGGTCGATCCGGCGTTGGGCGTGCGCGCCCGCCGGCCGATTGACCGGATGCTGGCGTTTACCGCTGCGCTGAAACATGGTCAAGTGCCTGGCAGCCTGGTAGCCCATATAGGTGCTGCGTGACCAGCTACTTTAAATATAGTATTTTGCGGCCCTGATCGGCCGTTTGTGGTGGGCGAGGGCACAAGCTGTCGCCTTGTCTTGAGCTTAAAAAAAGGAACTTTATGAGCATGCTGGACTGGACCGAAAAAAGCCCCGACATCCTGCGCCAGGGTGGTGTGATCGCCCCGGACGAGCGCCTGCCCTGGCCGCAGACCACG
>JAQTSL010000280.1 GCA_028711355.1 Rhodoferax sp. | reverse complement strand
CCCGCAGCTACTACACCACCGACGGGCAGTGACTGGGCGTGCGCGGCAAAGACGCAGGCCACCGACAACGCCAGCGCTTGCAGCGCAAAGCGGGTGACTGCGCCACCGGCGCTGCGGCCACCGGCCGTTTTTTTGCCTTCGCTGGTGGTGTTTTCAGAGACCGCCACAAAGGTGCCGGTGCGTTCGTTCCAGAGAGATCGAAATGAGTTGTTCATATGTGCTTTCAGAAATATTTGACGGCCTGAATCCAGAACCGGCCATCGGCATCGGGGGCTGAAGTGGCGGCTTCACCACCGACCTTAAAGGCGTAATAGGCGCGCACCATGAAGTTGTTGCGCTCCGACCAGTTGATGCCCACACCGGCACCGCTTAAGCTGCGCTGGTTGGCTCCTGTGCCGGGCCACGGGTTCCTGTTGATGGTGACGCTGCCGGTGTCGATAAAGCCAATCAACTGCACCTGGCCGGGCTGGGTTTGGCTGAATTTGGGCAATAGCCAACGCGCTTCCAGGTTCAGCACATAGCCTTGATCAGCGTAGGCTTCGCCCTCTGGATAAGACCGCACACCGTACATACCGCCGAGCTCCATCTTCTCGGATGAGTCCAGGTTTTTGGTAGCCATCTGACCGTTGATCGCCGCTGACAGCGACAGCGTGTCGGTCACACGCTGTAGGCGTGACAGGCTAAACACCAGCTTGTCAAAGTGGCCACTGCTTTGTGCTGTGGCGGCGTCAAAGGCTTGGGTGCCAGGTGTTTGCAGTTCGATGTTGCCAGTGGACCAGGCCAGTAAGTGACTGGTGACCGCGCCGCCGCCGAGGTTGTCACGCTGGTTGCCCGACAGGCTGGCGGTGAGTACTTGTGCTTTTTTGTCGCTCACGCTGGGGACCGAGTCCACCTGGTCTTGAAAGGTTTTTAAGTCCAGGTTCAAGCCCGCTGTCAAGTTCTCATTACGCGAGCGAAGCAGCGGGTAGCTGCCATACACACTGGCCACTTGCGCTGTGCCGTGGGCCCGTAGGCTGACCATTTCTTGCCCCAACTGGTAGCGCAGCGCGCTGTAGGCGACCCCGGCCGTGGTTTTGCCAAATTGCATCTGGTAGGAACCGCGCAGGTAGTTCAGCCCGGCCCCAGAGGTGACGGCGCGCAGCGAGGCCACGTCGCCTAGCCCCAGCGGTTCGTTGAAATTGACGGTTAAACCGACGCGGTTTTCGCCGGTGTAACGGTTGCCAGCGTTATCAGCATCAACGCTGCCGTTGATGCGCCGGTCAGGCAATACGTTTACCAGCAAATCAGACTCGCCCAGCGCAGCCCCAGGCACCAGCGTCGAATTGACCTTGACGCCGGGCAGGTCGGTCAGCAACAGCAAGCGGTGCTCTAGTGGGGCGGTGGTGATGGGGTCGCCGCTTTGCAGCCCACCCATCAAGTTGTTCACCAAGTCGTTGGAAACGGTGCTTTGGTTATTGACCACCACTTTGCCGTAGCGGCCTTCGATCACGGCGATGGTGACCACCCCCTGATTGATGTCCTGCGCGGGCAGGTAGGCGGTGGCCACAAAGTAGCCGTTTCGGCGATAAAAACTGGTAATGTTGGCTGCCATGCCCTGCAGCTCGGCCAAGCTCAGTTGCTGGCCGGGTATAAAACCGCTGATCTCCAGCAGACGCTCTGCTGTATAGGCCTGAGCGCCAGTGATATCGAGCCGATTGACCAAAATTTGGGTGCCTGCGGGCGCCGCGTCCGCCGGGCGGGCACCGGGTGTGACTTCGATCCGCGGCGCGGTCATCTCGGGGCGCGGAGTGGGGGGAATTTGTTGTAGTTGCCCACCTGCGCCAACGGGCGTGGCGGCAAAGGCCAAAGGGGTCAGCACCAGTAGGGCCAGTGGAAGTAGTTTTGGGATGAACATAGACGCTCTCGGTACAAGCTTGCGGTGCAAACTTTTCTATGACCGCATCGTCCGTGTTCTGACCCCTCGGTGTCTGTGCGCCAGACCACCAAGACTTCAATGAATGCCCTAAACCCCCCCCTGAATCTGGGTTTTAACCGACGATGCCGAGGCGCGGCGTACCGGTGCAGTGCTCGTCAGACTGCGCGTCGGTGCTGCAAAGTTGAGAGTAGCTTTAGCGCTGAGCCGCCCGGTTGATCTCGGCGCGCAGCTCGGCGTAATTCAGCGTCACCGGAAACTGCGGGAACTCGTCGATCACCTTTTGCGGCGGGCGAAACAGTATGCCAGCGTGCGCCTCGGTCAACATTGCGGTGTCGTTGTACGAATCACCGGCAGCAATCACTTTGAAATTGAGTTCTTTGAAACGCTGAACCGCTTCTTTTTTCTGGTTCGCCATACGCAGGTGGTAGGCCACCAAAAAGCCATTCGTATCGGCTTCCAACTGGTGGCAAAACAGGCACGGCATATTGAGCTGCGCCATCAGCGGCATGGCAAATTCATAAAACGTGTCAGACAAGATGATCACCTGGTAGTCGCGCCGCAGCGCGTCCAGAAACTCGCGCGCGCCGGGCATCGGGCCCATGGCGGCAATCACTTTTTGAATGTCGGGCAGACCTAGCTTGTGCTGTTTGAGCAAGCCTAGCCGGAACGTCATCAGCGTGTCGTAATTGGGCTCGTCACGCGTGGTGCGCGACAGCTCCGGGATGCCGGTGCGTTTTGAAAATTCGATCCAGATTTCAGGGACCAGAACGCCTTCAAGGTCAAGACAGACAAGTTGCACAGAATTCTCCGGTAAGGTTGGGCGGGGGTGGCACGTGAAATGCCCCCTCAATTTTTGCGAGTGTAGTGGACGGCAATCGCGCTCCGTCGCAGTGGCAAACCAGTCGCATCCCTTATTGCTCCAGCCAGCGGCAAATCGGTTGCCACTGATCCAGGTCACGCGCTACGCGCTCGGGGGCCAGGTCAAATACCGTCAGACCGTGCGCGGCCAGTTGCACGTAGTTTTGTGTGTCACGCAGCGTGCCCAGCACGGGCAGACCGGTACTGGCAACAAAGGTGCGCAATTGCTCCGCCGCGCGGGTGCGCTCATCGACCCGCATGGCAACGATGCCAACCTGGGTTTTGTCGGCTTTGACGCGCTCTGCCAGCTCATCGAGAAAGTCGCGCGTGGCAAAGATGTCAAACACGCTGGGCTGTAGTGGCACCACCACCATGTGCGCCAATTTCAGCACGTCTTTCAGGCGCTTTCCGTGCAGCCCGGCGGGCGTGTCGATCACCATATGGGTGGTGCCCTTAGGCGGCTTGGCGATTTGGTCATCACTGATCTCCCAGTTGCCGATAGCGCGCGCCGTGGCTGGGCGCAGCGACAGCCAGAGTCGGCATGACTGCTGGCGGTCGGCATCGCCCAGCATCACACCGGCGTGTTTGCTGGCAAAGTAGCCAGCAATATGGGTGGACAGGGTGGACTTGCCAACGCCTCCCTTGGGGTTGGCAACAACAACGACGGGCATGGACGGCTCCTTGCAAGGTGAGGTGGTGGCATCTTATCGGGATTTGCGGCGACAGTTACAGCTTGGTCCTGTCGTGTTGTGATCAATCCGACATCAGGCCGACTTGCGTCGATGTACAGCCAGCGGCCACAGCAGTGGGCTTAGATTGTGTCGCTACCGCAGCGGCAGGGCGAGCTTGCAGGCAGCGAATCTTTTGCAACATTCATGGCCCCGGACTGTCCATCAGACCTGGCAAAGGGCTGGTTCATGTACCAGCTCTGCGTGCAGTAAACTGACCAGATGTTAGACCCTCATATCGTTCAACTGGCTTGGCAGCAAGCCCGCCGCCAGGGTGTAGCACTGGATGCCGTGATGGCCACCCAGACTGGCCTTGCGCCCGCTGACTGCCTGACACAACTGGGGCAGGTTTTTCACTTTCCGACCTGCCGTTTGCTCGCTGGCGATCACCTGGTGCCAGACCTCAGCACGCTGGGCTTGCCAGACTGCCGCCGCCTGTCGGCGCTGGTGCTGACCCGGCTCGGGCAGCGTGTGTTGCTGTTGGCCAACCCGACCGATGAGGCGCTGCAGCGCTGGGCCGATGCCAAAGGCATTGCGGTTGACCTGCGCGAACTGGTGCTTGAATCTGAACTGTTGGACCTGCTGGCGCGCCTGGAGGCGGCTACGTCGGCCTTGCCCGGCATTCTGGACCATGGCTTTACCGAGGTGGCGCGCCAGTCGGGGCTGGAAGAAATCTCGCTATCTCGTATCGACGAGACCGCCAGCCCGGTGGTGCGCCTGATCAACTCCACGCTGTTTGACGCGATGGGCGCGGGTGCGTCAGACATCCACCTGGAAGCCGCCGCCAGCGGGCTGGTGGTCAAGTACCGCATTGACGGGGTGATTGTGGAAGCGGGCAGGGTGCCCGGTGCCGAGTTGAACGAACAAGCCATCTCGCGCGTCAAGGTCATGGCCGAGCTCGACATTACCGAGCGGCGCACGCCGCAAGACGGGCGCTTTCGGGTGCGCATCCGTGAGCGCGACATTGACTTTCGGGTCTCGATCATGCCCAGTGTTTATGGCGAAGATGCCGTCATCCGCATCCTGGACAAAGAGCATTTAAGCGACCAGTTGGCCGGCCTGACGCTCAACCATCTGGGCTTTGATGCGGCGCCGATGGCCGTTATCCGCAGTCTGGCCAGCAAACCGCACGGCATGTTGCTGATTACCGGCCCCACCGGCAGCGGCAAAACCACCACGCTGTACGCCGCCATTTCAGAAATCAACGACGGTGCCAGCAAGATCATCACGATTGAAGACCCGGTGGAATACCAGGTACCCGGTGTGCTGCAAATCC
>JAQTSL010000279.1 GCA_028711355.1 Rhodoferax sp. | reverse complement strand
CACCGCCAGCCCGACGCCACGACCCGCCAATTCTGTTGCCACTTGCTGGGTGCTGATGTTGTCCAAGAAAATAAAATCCAGATTTTCGGCTTCGGTCAGTCTGGCCAGGTCGGCCGCCGCGACGACCCCGGCCGCCACAGCACGCTCACCAAGCGCGTCAAAGTCAATCCCGGCACCATCGTCGGCAATCACCAGTTGCAACTGAGTGCCCCTCACCTCAACCGTGCAGGCAATTGTGCCGGCCTCCGGCTTACCAAGCGCCAGCCGGGTGTCGGGGTCTTCAATGCCGTGCACCACGGCATTGCGAAAAATATGCGTGAGCGAGCGTAAAAAAGGCTGCCAGCAATGCGGCTCAATCCAGACCCCTTGGCCGCCATTCACCGCAAGCGGATCAACCTCTTTTTCCAGGCGATTGGCGGTCTGCTGGATCAGCCGGTCAAAACCGGTCAAGGCGTCCTTCAATGGGATTTTGCGCAACTGGCTCATTTGCAGCAACAGCGCACGCATAGTTGCCAACGTCGCATCCACCGGCGCACCATGCAGCAATTGCTCAGCAAGCTGTTGCAGTTGCGCGGCCTGGTCGCTCGAAATCACGATGCGATCACCATGGTCCAGAAAGTCTGCGCCAAGAGCCTCACGCAACAAATCCAGATCAGCTTCAAACAATACCGCCAGGGGCACGGCCTGCGCCACTTCGGTAATCTGCTGGCGAGTCAGGGCACTGCCAATCTGGCGCAAGCCTTCCAGACGGCTCTCCAGTGCGTGCAAAGCCATGGGAACTTTTGAAAAGCTGAACTGGTTAAGCAGCCCTTTGAAGGTATGCACCTGGCGGTAGAGCTCGCGCACCACCAGCTCCGGTGCCAGCGTGGCAGCCAACAGACTTGGCAGGCTGGCCGAGAGGAAGTCGCCAAAGCTGTCAAGGGTGTCAAAGAAGTCACGGCTGTCCGTGACTGCCGCCACAATCATCTCCAGACGGCGGCGCTCGCTTTGGACCTTGATTTCAAGTTGCCGCTCGGCCGTGGCGTTGGTCAGCACCACCATGACACGCTGATTCTCAAGCAGTTTGTACTCGGCGCGCAGCAACAGGTCGCCGCGCTGGAATTCGGCGGGCAACAACGACAACATGGTCTCGCACTGACCCAGGTCGCTCTCAGCCAGAGCAGCGGGGACCGTCTCGCGCAGCAAATCAGCATGGGTCACATCGCCGTCAAACAGCACTTGCGCGGCATCCAGACCCGCCGGCACGACTCCCAGCAGGGTCGCACAGGCGCGGCTGCATTCAGCCTCAACCACCAGATCAGCACCAAACGACAAAAAGCCCTGACCCGAATGGTCCAGCAGACTGGCCACCTGCGCCCGCCTGGCCTCGGCGACTTCCTTGGATTGCACCAGCTCCGCCTCCATGCGCTTGCGCGCCGTGATGTCGATATAGATTGACACAAAGCCACCACTGGGAATGGGGGTGCCGCGAATTTCAAGCCAGCGGCCGTTGGGCCGGGCCCGCTCAAACTGGTGCGCCTGAAAATTGCGTGCGCGCTCCAGGCTGATATGCACTTGCTGCTCTGGGTCGCCGGGGCCGTATTCACCACGAGCCACGTTGTAACGCACCAAGTCCTCAAAATCAACCCAGCCCTTGGCAAACAGAGCAGGCGGAAAATCAAGCAACTCCATCATGCCGGCGTTGTAGGTGGTAAAGCGCAGATCAGAGTTGCACAGTGAAATGCCGCCGGGGAAATTGTCGATCACGGTTTTCATCTCGTCGCGCTGGCGCGTCAGCAGTTCTTCGGTATGGCGCTGATCCGTAATGTCGGTGTAGGTGGTGACGAAACCCGACACCTCGCCGCCGGACTTGAACGGCAAACCTTCGATCAACAACGTGCGGCCATTGGGAAGCTGGCGCTCAAAACGATGCGGCAAGAACTCACGCGCACGCGCCACGATGGTCTGCACCTGCTGCGTTGGATCACCCGGCCCGTAGTCGCCCCTGGCAACGTTGAAACGGATGAAACTCTCAAAGTCGGCGCCCTTGAACACCAGGTCCTGCGGAAAATCCAAAATCTCAAGAAAGCGTCGGTTCCACACCATGAGATTGAGGTCTTTGTCGACCACGCTGACACCTTGCGGCAACACATCCAGCAGCGCCTGAAGTTGCAGCACAAGTCTTTCATGCTCTGCGTCGCGCTGCTTTTGTGCTGATACATCGCGCAAGATGCCCGCCATGCCCGGCACACCGGGTGACAACTCGATCGGCTCGCCCTGCACGACCAACGACGCAACAGCGCCCGCACGGTCAGTCAATGCAAGTTCAAGGGTGAATGGCTGGTGCTCGCGCAGGGTCTGGTCGAGAGCGCTTTGGAGACGCCTGCGTTCTGTGTCGTGCAACACATCCAGGAAAGAGTGCTGCACCGACAAGTTGAAATTCAACGCTTGTGACAACCAGTCCTGCGCCGCATCAGCGAGCACCATTTTTTGGCTGGCAGGATCGTATTCCCAGTAGCCGATACGCCCGACACGCTGGACAAACTCAAGCTGCCGCCACTCTGATCCTGCATCAACCTTGGTGATTTTCACATTCATTTCCTGAAAACAAATTCAAGTTGTCACGCACCATCTGCTCGGCGTGAAAGTCTAACGGCATTGAAGCTACCCAAAAGTATGAAAGGTGGCTGTCACAAGCGGTCCCCGATCCACAATCCATGGCTCCAAACTCATGGATACCGGGTCGCGGCCCGGTATGACGACCTGTTCTTTCACGCTAACGACTTGGAAAAAGCGCCCGAACCACAGCTTAAATTCCTTTCACTGGTTTTTTTGGTCTTTTGTGATTCAAAAAAATTTATTCATCAAAACTTTGATCTAAGTGTGCTGCTAGGCTGATATGTCCATTTTTTGATCATTGAATTTTCTATACTGTCGCTTCACGACCAGCCGGGCGGCCCAACTTCCCGGTTGCCTAGTTCGGATGGGTGTCAAGCCACCTGCCTTTTTGCTGACCGGAATATCTCCGGCCAACGCCGTGCGAGGTTTCCAGCCGGGTGCTCCAAAGGCGCCGGACCGGATATCTCACTGATTTGGTCTCCAAAGTCAGCGTAAATGTTTGCTGCGCCCAGCGTAGGCAAGCCGCTTGGCATGGAACTTCAAACCACTGACACAACACGGACGCGTACAGCAAAATGAAAACCAGCCCAATCAAATACCCCGGCATCCCCAACGTCATCCACGGCAACGGCGCAGTCGCCTACGTCATGAACCACGTTTGCGGCGGTGTCATTGGTTACCCGATCACGCCTTCGACCGAAATTGCCGAGATTTACGAGGCCTTTCGGGCCGAAGGCGGCATCAACGTCTGGGGCAAACACCCGTTCTTCTTTGGTCCGGAGGGTGAACATTCGGCGCAAAGCGGAGCGCTTGGCGCGGCCCTGACAGGTGGGCAGTTTGTTTCCAATGCCTCGTCGAGCCAGGGTATTTTGTACGCGCTTGAATCACATTTTGTGACGGTCGGCAAAAAGGTCGGCGGCTTTGTGCTCCAGGTCGCTGCGCGCGTGGTGTCAAAACATTCACTCAACGTCATGGCCGGACATGATGATGTGTACGCGCTGATGTCTTCGGGCTACACCATTTTGTTTGGGGCCAACCCGCAGGAGGCGGCCGATCTGGCCGCCATTTCTTACCGGGTCGCCTCGTTGTCGCTGATTCCGGTGGCCAACGCCATGGACGGTTTTGCCACCAGCCATATGCTGTGCGAGGCACTGTTGCCTGAGCCGGCATTGTTGGCCGAGTACCTGGGTGACCCGGCCGGGCGCATCAAGGCGCCGACACTGGCGCAAGAGATGCTCTACGGTGCCAAAGGCCGGGTAGCCCAGTTGCAGCAGTATCTGGCGCGCCACGCGGCTGACTTGACCGATCAGAATCTGTCAAAACTGAGCACTTTTCTGGCAGCCAACAGCGCCAAGGTGGAACACGACAACACCGGCAAACTGGTCACCAAGACGCTGCGTTGGTTGCCCCAAGAATTGCACCCGCAGTGGCAACGCCAGTGGGTCAATGCCTTCGAGAAAGGCACGCGCCAATTGGTGCCGGCGCTGGTCGATGTCAACAACCCGGGCCTGACCGGCGCGGTGCAAAACCAGGCTGACTTTCAGGCCGGTGCCGCCGATCACCGCACCCACTTTGTCAGCGCGGTGCCGGCCATCGTGCGCCAGGCCATGGACGAATACAGCAGCTTGACCGGGCGCCGCTACGCTCCGGTGCAAAGCTTCATGTGCGACGACGCCGACGTGGTGATGGTCGGCCTGGGCTCGGTCACCGACGACGTCGAAGCGGTGGTCAGCCATCTGCGCGGCCTGGGCCAGAAAGTAGGTTCGATCGCGATCAAATTGCTGCAACCGTTTCCCGAGGCCGATCTGGTCGCCGCGCTGCAAGGCAAAAAGGCGGTGACGGTGCTGGAGCGCTCCGACCAGACGGCGCTGACGGGCCTGGTGACACAGGCGCTGTTCAAGGCGCGTGAAAACGCGCTGCAAGTGCGTCACGCTGGCATCCCGGCACTCAGTGTCAGCCCGCTGCTGACCACGGCGATCTTTGGGCTGGGAGGACATGATTTGCAGCCGCGCCATTTGATTGCGGCATTCAAGGCGATGCAGGACGGCCTGGTCGCGCCCCTGATCTATCTGGGCTCGCAGTTTTTCTCAGCCACGGCAACACCGCGGGTGGCTGAACTACAGGCGCGCCTGAGGCTGGCTTACCCTGAAACCGAGCTGATGGCACTACAGACCGAAGCCAACCCCAAA
>JAQTSL010000278.1 GCA_028711355.1 Rhodoferax sp. | reverse complement strand
TGCAGGTCGTCCTGCAAATCAGCAACCGCCTCCAGCCCGACTGAAAAGCGCACCAGAATGCCGCGCTGTAGCTGTGCCGGCCAGCGCTGGCGCATGGTTTGCAGCTCATACGGCATCACCAGGCTGATCGGGCCGCCCCAACTGTAGCCGATCCTGAACAACTTCAATGCATTGCAAAACGCGTCCACCTGCGGCTGACCGATATCGTCCTTAAAAATGACGCTAAACAGACCGGCGGCGCGGCCCAAGTCACTGCCACACAGGGTTCGCCAGTGCGCATGACCGGGTGAATCGGACAAAGCCGGGTGCAACACCTGGGCGAATTCCGGGCGCGACAAACTCCATTGCGCCAGCGCGCGGGTTGCCTCATCGTGCGCGCGGTAACGTAACGCCAGGCTGGGCAGGCTGCGCAGCAGTAGTTCGGCGTCGTTGGCGCCAACACCCAACCCCAGGCGCATATGGCACAGCTTGAGTTTCATGTGCAGCGGCTGGTCACGGGTGATGACGCTGCCCATCAGCACATCACCGCCGCCGCTGGGGTACTTGGTCAGCGCGTGAATCGAGATATCGACCGCCAACGCTGGCTTGCCATCGGGTCGCAAATCAAACGGCCCAAACGCCAGCCCGGCACCCCAGGTATTGTCCAGCGCGCACAACACGCCCGCCGCCTGGCAGATGCGCACCTGTTGGTACAAATCCGGGAACTCCAGCGTCACCGACCCCGCCGCCTCCAGCCACACCAGTTTGGTTTGAGGGCCGATCTTGCTGGCCAGGTCTTGTGGCTGCAGCGGGTCAAAAAACCGGTGCTGGATGCCCCAATGACGTAATTCACCTTCCGCCAGCGCTTTGCTGGGGCCATAAGCGTTGTCCGGGATCAGCACCTCGTCACCGGCGTGCAGCAAAGCCAGGCTGACGGTGGCAATCGCTGCCAGCCCACTGGGCACCAGCAGACACTGGGCGCCGCCTTCAAGTGTGCACAGCCGCTCTTCCAGCGTGTAGCTGGTCGGGGTGCCATGCAAGCCATAGGTGTAGGCGGTTTTGTCTTTCCAGTCGAAGTTGCGCATCGCCGCCACATCCGGAAAAAACACGGTTGAAGCCTTGAACACGCCAGGCTGGGGCGCGGCAAAACCCGCCGGTGGCGTGTAGGAATGGTGAATCAGCCGGGTCAGCGCGTCGGTCATTCGCTCAGACGCTCCACTTTTTGATCAGTTGCTCGGGCTTCATGTTGTCGTAGTTTTCGAACGGCTGGTGAATCCAGGGGTTGGTCGGCAGAAATTCGACACAGTAATCTGGCGTGAACGACGAAACGGCTTTGGTCCAAAGCACCGCACTGCGCAATTCGGTGATCGGCTGATAGTTGTTTTTGAGCTGGTCGATCACCGCTTGTAGCGTTTGCCCCGAATCAGCCAGGTCGTCCACCAGCAACACCCGCCCGGCAATGCGCCCCTTGGGTGTGGTGATGTAGTGGGCAATGTCGAGCTGCCCATGTACCGTGCCGGCCCCCGCGCGGTACGAGCTGGTGGACATGATCGCCAGTGGCTTGTCGAACACGCGCGACAACACATCGCCCGGGCGCATACCGCCACGCGCCAGGCACAGGATGGTGTCAAATTGCCAGCCCGACTGATGCACCTTAATGGCGAGTTTTTCGACCAGCCCGTTGTACTCGTCGTAGCTCACATACAAGTGTTTGCCGTCTTCGGTCAACATCGGTTGGCTCCTGGATTAATCGGCCAAAAACGGATGCCGGATCAAAATGGTATGGGCCCGGTCCGGGCTGGTCGAAACGATATGAACCGGCACCCCGGTGACCTGTTCGATGCGTTGCAGGTATAGCCGCGCGTTGGTCGGCAACTGATCGTACTGGGTGACACCGACGGTACTGTCGCTCCAGCCGGGCATGGTCTCATAGACCGGCTTACAACGCGCAATGTCGTCAGCACCCAGCGGCAAGATGTCGATGACGGTTCCATCGAGCTCATAACCGGTGCACAACTTGAGCTCGGGCAGCCCGTCCAACACGTCGAGCTTGGTGATGCACAGGCCGCTGAGGCCATTGACTTGTGCTGAGCGCTTGAGCAAAGCGGCGTCAAACCAGCCGCAGCGCCGGCTGCGCCCGGTGGTCACGCCTTTTTCTGCACCAATGGTGCTCATGTGGTAGCCCGGTGTGCCCTCTTTTTCCCATTCCAGTTCGGTCGGGAACGGACCGCCACCGACACGGGTGCAATAGGCCTTGGCAATGCCCAAAATATAGTGCAACAGCCCGGGGCCAACACCAGCGCCGGCAGCGGCATTGCCCGCCACACAGTTGCTGGAGGTGACAAACGGGTAAGTGCCGTGGTCAACGTCCAGCAACGTGCCTTGAGCGCCTTCAAACAGCAGGTTTTCACCATTGAGATGCGCATCGTTGAGCTCGCGCGAGACGTCGGCCATCATCGGCTTGAGCAGTTCAGCGTGGCGCATGGCTTCGTCAAATACCGGCTGGAACAAGACTTGTCCATCTTTCATGTAGGGCGCCAGCGTCGGCCCAAAATCGAACTCACGGGAATGCAAAAACGTGGTCAGCACATGATTGTGCAGCTCCAGCAGCACGCGCAGCTTGGCGGCAAAGCGCTCAGGGAACTTCATGTCTTGTACGCGCAGCGCGCGCCGGGCAATCTTGTCTTCATAGGCCGGACCAATGCCACGGCCGGTGGTACCAATTTTTTCACTGCCACCTTGCTCGCGCGCGGCCTCACGCGCCACGTCCAATGCCGCATGAAATGGCAGAATGAGTGGGCAGGCTTCACTGACGCGCAGCCGTGAGCGCAGCTCGACGCCCATTTTTTCCAGGTTGGCGATCTCGTCGAACAACTTGGCGGTGGACAGCACCACGCCGTTGCCGATGTAGCACTTGACGCCCGGGCGCATGATGCCACTGGGGATCAGGTGCAGCGCGGTCTTGACGCCGTTGATGACCAGCGTGTGCCCGGCGTTATGGCCACCCTGAAAGCGCACCACGCCCTGGGCGCTTTCGGTCAGCCAGTCCACCAGCTTGCCTTTGCCCTCGTCGCCCCACTGGGAACCCACCACCACCACGTTGCGGCCTTTGATTGCAGTCATGTGTTTCTCGCTAGAAGTTCAATCAGATTGTTTGTACCAGCCATCGCCCACCGTCCAGCCGCAACACGCGGTCACAGTCAAATTCATCGATCTCATTTTCATGGCCGGGCAGCTCGCACACCACCACCTCGCCCTGCGCACGCAGCGCGGCAATGGCGCTGGCCAGCGCGGCCTCATCATGCCAGGGCGCGCGGATGGCGGCGCGCAAGGCGCGCGGCTGAACCGCCGCTACGAGCGCTTTTAGATCCAGACTGAATCCGGCCGCTGGCCGGTTGCGGCCAAACACCGCACCGACGCGGTCATAACGGCCACCGCGCACCAACGCCGCGCTGGCAGCGGGCGCGTAAATGCTGAAGCGAGCCCCGGTGTAATAGGCGTAACCCTGCATGTCAGCCAGGTCAAAAGTGACCGTGATGGCGCGCAGATGATTCGCTAATTGCTTCAAATTATGCAGCGCCTCACGCACACCCGATAAGGGCGGAAGGCACTTTTCTGCTTCAACCAAAACCGCTGCATCGCCGTAAAGTTGGGACAGTGTCAGTAGCCCCTGGCGCGCCTGAGGCGGCAGGCCCCGCGTCAACGCGGCAAGTTCTGGCCGGTCCTTGGCAGCCAATGCCGCGTAAATGCCGCCCAATTGCGCTGGCGACAAGTCGGCCTCTGCAAGGATCGCCTTGACCAGTCGCGCGTCGGCCAGATCAACGCTGGGTTGATCAATCCGAGCGGCCTTCAGGCAATCAAGCGCCAGACTCAGTACCTCGGTATCGGCCTCCAAACCGGCGTGGCCATAAATCTCGGCACCCAGTTGCAACGGTTCACGCGTTGCGTGCGGTGCAGCAGGGCGAGCGTGCAACACCGGGCCGCAGTAACACAGCCGTGCCACACCGCTGCGGTTGAGCAGGTGCGCGTCGATGCGCGCTACCTGGGGGGTGCTGTCGGCACGCAGCCCCAACATACGCCCCGAGAGTTGATCAACCAGCTTGAAGGTTTGTAGATCCAGCGCGCTGCCAGCGCCACTGAGCAAGGAATCAAGGTGCTCGAGCAGCGGCGGGATCACCAGTTCGTAGCCGTAGCAACGCGCTGTATCCAGCAAATCACGACGTAATTCTTCGATGTGCCGCGCCTCAGAGGGCAGGATATCGGCAATATGATCCGGCAGGAGCCAGGCAGACATGGGATTGGCAGTGCTGTTAAAAGCCAGATTTTACCGGGCGAATCTGACCAAATTGGTCAGTTAAACAACCAAATCAACCCCAACCCGAGCAGAAGGCTGCACAAACCGAAGAAGCGCAGTTGTCCATCGCTCAAGTGCAGGATTTGTTCGAACGTTTTGCGCCAGGTGGCTGGTGATACAAAAGGCATGAAGCCTTCGACCAGCAACACCAGTGCCATCGCCAACCAGAACGTGTTGCTGTCCAGAACTGGCTCCAGGTTTATTTTTTGCTGCCTGTAGCAGGTGTTGTCTGACCGCGCAAAGTCTTGAAAAAGTCTGAACCAGCCGGGTCCACCACCATGACGTCGCTCTTTTTCGAAAAACTGGCTTTGTAGGCGTCCAGGCTGCGGTAAAACTGTGCAAACTGCGGGTCACGGCCAAACGCTTCTGAATAGATGCGCGCCGCCTCGCCGTCGCCCTCGCCCTTGATCTTTTGGGCATCTCGGTAAGCGTTGGCCACCGTCACCTCGCGCTGACGATCGGCGTC
>JAQTSL010000277.1 GCA_028711355.1 Rhodoferax sp. | reverse complement strand
GGTGTTGCCGGGACGGTGCGGCTCCAAAGTGCCAGCGCTGGCGGTAACGCAGGCGTGGCCAGCAAGCGCCCCAGCTCGGTGGCCGTTAGCAACTGCACCCTAGCCCGTGGCGCGTAGTGCGACTCCAAGGTTCCAGAGGCCCTTGGCGCAGAATCAGAAAGCGTTGACAGCTCGTCTTTCAATAGCACCTTGAGACCACAAGCGGCTTCAATCTGGGCCGGCGTGACGGCCCCCGGCCGCAACAGCACTGGCACGCCACGCGTGCAGTCGATGATGGTGGATTCAATGCCCACGCGGCACGGCCCACCGTCCAACACCAGCAAATCGCCGCCAAACTCTTGCGCCACGTGCTCGGCGGTGGTCGGACTGACTCGGCCAAACTTGTTGGCGCTGGGTGCTGCCAGGCCCCATGCCAAACAATTGGGGTCAGATTCCAATTGTTTTGGATTTTTGAAATCGAACTGAAAATTAATTGGGTTCTGACCCCAATTAAGTAGTTGATGCAGCAAGGCTTGTGCCACCGGGTGTGCCGGGCAGCGCAGACCGATGGAATTATTGCCGCCTGCCGCAGCCGTGGCGACACCGGGCTTGCGTGGCAGGATCAGGGTGAGCGGGCCGGGCCAAAAAGCGGCCATCAGCGCGGCGGCAAAGCTCGGGATGCTGGCGGCGTAGTGCGCGGCGGCGGCGCAGTTGGCGATGTGGACGATCAGCGGGTGGTCCCCCGGGCGACCTTTGGCGGCAAAAATCTGCGCAACCGCTACATCGTTGTCGGCGTCAGCCGCCAGCCCATAAACCGTCTCAGTTGGCAAGCCTAACAGACCGCCAGAACTTATAACATCAGCGCCAGCAGCTATTGAATTTATATCATTTTGGGGCAGGATCATGAAGCAGATGGCACCCGGCTAGGGATGGCCGCATTTGCAACACTCACAGCGCCGGCGGCAGCGTCATGTCGCGTGCGGCTTGCGTCTGCGCGGCGCGAAAGTCTTCCAGCCGGGCGCGCAGCACGATGTCGTTGTTGGCCAACATGGCGACCACAAACAGCGCCGCGTTGGCAGCGCCGGCGGCACCGATGGCGAAGGTGGCCACTGGAATGCCCTTGGGCATCTGGACGATGCTGTACAACGAGTCCACTCCGCCCAGATGTTTGCTGGGCACCGGCACCCCCAGCACCGGCACGGTGGTCTTGGCCGCCAGAATGCCCGCCAAATGCGCCGCGCCACCGGCTCCGGCGATGATCGCTTTCAGGCCTCGGCCGACCGCGCTTTCGGCGTAGGCGAAAGCATCATCAGGCATTCGGTGGGCCGATACCACGCGCGCCTCGTGTGTGATACCAAACTGTTGGAGAATATGCACCGCGTGCTGCATGGTGTCCCAGTCGGAGCTGGAGCCCATGAGTACGCCAATTTGAGTTGAGTTCATCGCTCGATTTTACGTATTTGCCAAACCCTCGACCGCAGCCACACAGCATCATGATTGAAGTCAACCTGAAAAATTTTGAAACCGACGTCATCGCTGCCTCGATGACACAACCGATCCTGATCGACTTTTGGGCCCCCTGGTGCGGCCCATGCAAGTCGCTCGGACCGATCCTGGAGCAGCTTGAGCTGGATTACGGCGGCCGCTTTACACTGGTCAAGATCAACTCGGACGACGAGCAGCAACTGGCCCAGGCCTTTGGCATCCGCAGCATCCCGACCTGCATCCTGATGATGGGTGGCAAGCCGGTCGATGGCTTCATGGGCGCGCAGACCGCCGGGCAGGCCAAGGCGTTTCTGGACAAGCACTTGCCCAGCGTGGGCGAACTGGTGGCCGAAATGCAAACCGATGAAGCGCAGGCGCTGCTGGCCAGCGGCGACAAACAGGCAGCACTTGAGAAACTGGCCGACGCGCTGGCGACCGACCCCGGCAACGACGACACGCGCTTTGATTACATCCGCGTGTTGATCGAACTCGGCGGCCTGGAAGAAGCCGAGGCGGCGCTGGCGCCCAAGCTCGCCGAGATTCCACGCAAACTGCGCTTTGAGGCGCTGGCGCAGTGGCTAAATGCTACGCAATTTGCAGCTACCAGCGCATACGCCACCTGGACAGAAGCCCAATTTGATGAAAAGATTGCGGCCAACAAGCGTGACTTTGAATGCCGCTTTGCCAAGGCCCGGCTGTTGATGGCTGCCGGTCTGTGGACGGCTGCCATGGATGAGTTGCTGGAGATCATCCTGCGCGACAAAAAATGGTCCGACGAGGCCCCGCGCAAGGCGATGGTCGCCCTGCTGGAGCTGCTGACGCCGCCCAAACCCAAGGTGGACGCGCAAACGGCTGGCAAAACCGCGGGTGGCATCGAGGTACTGGGCAAAGCTGCGCTAGAGCAAGACCCGCAGGCGGCGCTGGTGTCCACCTACCGGCGCAGGTTGAGCATGATGCTTAACTGACGCGGTCACAAATTACTCAATTGGGTGAGCAAAACTGATCAGCCCCCGTCACGCCGCGCGCGCCTGCGGCGGGCGTGACAACGTTGGCAGTGGCCAGCGCTCGCTGGCCAGCACGCGCTGGGCGTTGAGGCTGGCAATCGGGATCGACGCGTCTTGCGGGATGCCGCCCGAGAGCTGTAGCGCCAGGTAGCGCCCGCAACAGACGCGCAGAAACGAGGCAAAGTTGTCCACCTCGCCGCGGGTGTCGATCAGTTCGTCGTAAAGCTTGGTGCACAACTGCGGCACGCTCATGTCGTCGCGCAGGGCGATGGCTTGCAGCACGTTCCAGAACAGGTTCTCCAGGCGGATGCTGGTGGCCACACCGTGCAGCCGCACCGAGCGGGCGCGGCAGTCGTACAGATGAGGGTCGGCGTTGATGAAAACCTGGCACATGGGCGGCTCCGTGGCGAAACGTGGAATGCGCGCAGCATGAAGCCCGCATCGGCTGGTGTCAATGCGGGCAAACCATGGAGCCGGGTCGTGGCCCGGCATGAGCAGGCGCGTTATGGCGTGATTTTGGTGCCCAGCAGCGCCAGGAACTGCGCGATCCACGCCGGGTGCGCCGGCCAGGCGGGGGCGCTGACCAGATTGCCCTCAGTGAACGCGCCGTCAATTGGAATCTGCGCGTAGCTGCCGCCAGCGCTTTCCACCTCCACCTGGCAGGCCGGGTAGGCCGAGCAGGTGCGGCCCTTGAGCACGTCCGAGCCAGCCAGCAACTGCGCTGCGTGGCAAATGGCGGCCACCGGCTTGTTGGTCTCAAAAAAGTGCCGCACCATTGCTACCACAGCCGGGTAGGTGCGCAGGTACTCGGGGCCACGGCCGCCGGGCAACACCAGCGCGTCGTAGTCTTGCGCTTTGATGTCGGCAAACGTGGCGTTCAGGGCAAAATTGTGACCCGGCTTTTCACTGTACGTTTGAGCGCCTTCAAAGTCGTGGATGGCGGTTTTGATGGCATCGCCCGCTTTTTTGTCCGGGCACACCGCATGCACCGTGTGGCCCACGGCCAGCAGCGCCTGGAACGGCACCATGGTTTCGTAGTCTTCGCAGTAGTCACCACAGATCATCAAAATTTTCTTGGCAGCCATGTCGGTCTCCTGGAGTTATTGGAAACACGATTGTTAGCTGCCAAAACGGGTTTGTGGTGGTAATGGGCTGTGACAGTCTGGCGCGCCGCAGCGCCAGAACCCCATAATATGCTACATATTATATAGCTGCTTTGGCTTTATTTAAAAGGGTCAGAGGCTATTTTCATCAATTATTCAAGCGTCAAGCGGTCAGCCGGGTCAGTGCCTCCTGATATTTGGCCGAAGTTTTTTCGATTACCTCACGCGGCAGATGCGGCGCCGGTGGGGTTTTGCTCCAGGGCTTGCCAGCCACTTGCGCGGTCTCCAACCAGTCGCGCAGAAACTGCTTGTCAAAACTGGGCGGGTTGCTGCCCTCCTGGTAGCTCTCTGCCGGCCAGTAGCGTGACGAATCGGGCGTCAGCACCTCATCCATCAAGATCAGGCTGCCGTCTTTGTCCAGGCCAAATTCAAACTTGGTATCGGCAATGATGATGCCCTTGGTGGCGGCAAAGTCGGCGGCGGCCTGGTAGAGTGCAATGCTGGTGTCGCGGATGCGGGTGGCCAGGTCAACGCCGATCATTTCCACGGTTTTCTCAAACGTGATGTTTTCGTCGTGGTCGCCCTGCTCGGCTTTGGCCGCCGGGGTGTAGATCGGTGTGGGCAGTTTGCTGGCGTTCTTCAGGCCAGCGGGCAGCTTGACGCCGCACACCGCGCTGTTCTCCTGGTATTCCTTCCAGCCGCTGCCAGCCAGATAGCCGCGCACTACCGCTTCGACCAAAATGGGTTTGAGGCGTTTGACCAACATCGAGCGGCCCACCACTTGCGGCACTTCTGCCACGGTGACGACACTGTCAGGCGCGTCGCCGGTCAGGTGAATCGGGCAAATGTTGGCGCCGTTGGGGCCGAGTTTGTCAAACCAGAACAAGGCCATCTTTGTCAACAGCTCACCCTTGCCCGGTATCGGCTGGCCCATGATCACGTCAAACGCGCTGATGCGGTCAGACGCCACCATCAGGATGCGGTCGTCGCCGACAGCGTAGTTGTCGCGCACCTTGCCGCGCGCCAGCAGCGGCAAAGAGGTGATGGTGGAGGTGTGCAAGGCGGTTGGGGCGGTCATGGTCATGATGGGGATTGAATGAAAAATAATCAGGGAATCAGGTGGAGTTTAGGTTCTACAGGGACTTCCTAAAGAGTCAACAGGTTTTTTGTATTTTCTTGATAAACGGTATTCATTGCATTGGTGTAAGTGAAAGCTGCGATAAAACGAGGAAACAGACTGCACATCTACAGACGGCCTTG
>JAQTSL010000276.1 GCA_028711355.1 Rhodoferax sp. | reverse complement strand
ACGCTCACCGTGCAAGTGGCCCAGCCCGACGCGGTGCTGAAAATTGCCCTTGGCCAAGGCATCAACCTGCGCAAGGCCAGCGCCAGCACCGTATCAATTAGCCTGGATGAAACCACCACCCGCGCCGACGTAGCGCTGCTGTGGTCGATTTTTGCCCAGCCCGCGGTCTGCCCCAAAAAGCGTGTGACCAAGCCAGACTTCGATGCACTCGCCGCCAGCGTGCCAAGTGCCGTGCCCGCTTCCTTGCAGCGCAGCAGCAGCTACCTGCAGCACCCGGTGTTCAACAGCTACCACTCCGAGACCGGCATGCTGCGCTACATCCGCCGCCTGAGCGACTTCGATTTGGCGCTAGACCGCAGCATGATCCCGCTGGGCAGTTGCACCATGAAGCTCAACGCCACCAGTGAGATGCTGCCCATCACCTGGCCCGAGTTTGCGCAGATCCACCCCTACGCCCCAGCCGACCAGCGCGCCGGCTACGCGCTGCTGGACGTGCAGTTGCGCGCCTGGTTGTGCCAGGCCACGGGTTACGCCGGTATCAGCCTGCAGCCCAATGCGGGCAGCCAGGGCGAATACGCCGGCATGATGTCGATCCGTGGCTACCACTTGTCGCGCAAGCAGCCGCATCGCAGCATTTGTTTGATCCCCAGCAGCGCGCACGGCACCAACCCGGCCAGCGCCACCATGGCTGGTTTCAAGGTGATCGTCACCGCCTGCGATGCCAATGGCAATGTCGATATGGCTGACCTGAAAGCCAAGTGCGAAGAACACAGCGCCAACCTGGGCGCGATGATGATCACCTACCCCAGCACCCACGGCGTGTTTGAGGTGCAGGTGAAAGACCTGTGCGCGCTGGTGCACAAGCACGGTGGGCGCGTCTATGTCGATGGCGCCAACATGAACGCGCTGGTCGGCCTGGCTGCACCGGGCCAGTTTGGCGGAGACGTGAGCCACCTGAACCTGCACAAGACCTTCTGCATCCCGCACGGCGGCGGCGGCCCGGGTGTGGGACCGGTATGCGTGGTTGCCGATCTGGTGCCGTTCCTGCCTGGCAAGGGCGTTGGCCCGGTCTCAGCAGCGCCTTTGGGCAACGCCTCGGTGTTGCCGATTTCATGGATGTATTGCCGCATGATGGGTGCCGACGGCCTCAAGGCCGCCACCGAGGTCGCCATTCTGAGCGCCAACTACATCAGCGCACGACTGGCGCCCTACTACCCCACGCTCTACACCAGCGTGCCAGTGGGTGACCAACCCGGGCGCGTAGCGCACGAGTGCATCCTGGACCTGCGGCCCCTCAAAGACCGCACCGGTGTCGGCGCTGAAGACGTGACCAAGCGCCTGATGGACTACGGCTTTCACGCACCCACGCTGAGCTTTCCGGTGCCTGGCACGCTGATGGTGGAGCCGACCGAGAGCGAAACGTTGCAAGAGCTGGACCGCTTCATCGACGCCATGATCGCTATCCGCGGCGAGATGGCGCGCGTTGAAAGTGGCGAATGGCCGCGTGACAACAACCCTCTGATGAACGCCCCGCATACCGCCGCAACGCTACTGGAATCAGAGTGGTCTAAGCCCTATTCTCGGGCGCTGGCAGCCTTTCCGGTGCCTGCACTGAGGCAGTCAAAATACTGGCCACCGGTGGGGCGGATTGACAACGTGTATGGTGATCGCAACCTGTTTTGTTCGTGCATTCCGGTCAAGGCGTGATCTGTTTTTGATCCGGTTTCGATTCGCTTTTTGAGTCGGAATCGGGTTACAACTCCTTTGCGCGCTTGCCTGGCACGCTGATGGTGGAGCCGACCGAGAGCGAAACGTTGCAAGAGCTGGACCGCTTTATCGACGCCAAGAAACACACGCATCAGGTTGTAGGCCGGCATCGTCACTCCCAACGCTGCTTCGGTCGCCCAAAAGTCACGCAGCACACCTTCGATTTGCCAAAAACCTGAAGCCCGAACGCGATGGTCCACGCGGTGCCAACAGCCGTTTGAAATTGAAGAAAGCGCCATTCGAGCTGAAGAAAATCTGGGCTACGCCATCGCGGGATCACAGCAACCAATCAGGCCGCAGTAGAAGGATCAGGCCCAGCGCCAGCATCACTAGCCCGCTCAGCAATTTGAGCCATCTGCCGGTGTCTTCGGTCAGCTTGCGGTGACTCAGGGCCACCACGGCGACGGTCACCATCAGGGTGTCATCGGCCAGATAACCCAGGATGTACAGTGCTAGATAGGCGTAGTGCGCCGCCGCGCCAACGCCCTGTTGGGTCAGTACGGCGGTATAGAGTGCAGGCAAGCCCGCAGTGCACAGCAGTTCGACGAAATTTACCACCACCGCCAGCACCGCCACCGCCAAGAGGGTGCCGGGTAAAGCCTTCGCCCCCAGCACGCCACGCACCCGGCTGTAAATACCCGGTTTGGCGGACTCGGGAATCGACAACGAAAACCCCCGGCCCCAAGCCATGAAGTCCTTGACGTTGACCGCACCGATCAGCAAGGCCAGACTGGCCAGCGCCCAGCGCACTGGGGTGGACAGGCCGACCGCCAGGAAGATATTCAGCCAGGCCGCCATGAAGGCGTAGTAAACGGCACCGCTGACCAGCACAAAGGTGCCGGCCACCATTGCCATGCGTCGCCGGTTGTTCAATCGCATCAACAAGGAGAGCAAAAACAGCAGTACCCACATGGCGCAGGGGTTAAAACCGTCTAGCAGGCCCAGCGCCAACGTGAACAGTGGCAAGCCCAGATGCGAGGCGCTGAGTGTGCCAAACAGGCGGCTTTTGACTTGGTCGGGAGGCTGCGCTGCGCCTTGGTCGATCCAGGCCAGCAGGTCAGGGCCGCTGTCAGCAGCGCTACCAAAGCCGACCAGCACGCGCCCGGCCATGCTGAAGGTGGGCACTCCCGGCGGCCAGACACCGTTGCGGCGTGACAGCGCAATCAATTCGTCGCGCGCCGTAGGGTCCTGATCCACTGCCCGCAGAGACACCTGTAGATGCGGCCGTTCGCGAGCGATCTGTACCAGAAACTGTTTGGCATCCGCGCAATGCGGGCAGCCGTCGCGCACATACACAACCAGTTCGTGGCTGACTGAATGCACCGAAGCGTCGGCATTGGCTGGCTCTGTGCCTGCCAGTGCCACGCCAAAGAGTACCCCGGACCATGCCAGGCCAAGCCAAAAAGCTATAAGCCTATGAAGCAGGTTAAGCACGGTAACACCTCTCAAAAGTGTCATTTTTAAGCAAAACAGCCGGATTTGCTAGTCCTAGCCTGTTGGGCGAATCATGTGTGATTGACCGATAGGGATGTGTGAGGCGGTGGCGGCGACCATTGGACTTCTAGAAACCCGCCGTTCGTGTGACCGGTTCACTACCAGATTGAAATCTTGTAGGCCCGCTGATAGCCGATCGCCTTCTGTTGTGAAGTTGCAGCACCCCATTTTTGGGCTAGCACCTGAAATGGCTATGCCTTTCGGCCTTCAAATTCTCGTAACCAAAGACTTGAGCAGCGTCCTCACTTGAGTGACATCCCACAAGAAGCCCTCGCGTCAAAACATTTTTTTACCAGATTTGCCACAAGTGGCTTGCTGCTGGGCAGTTAGGGAGCGCCACACCTTTTTTGGCATTTACCACTTGGTTTACCCCTTGGAGCCAGAAAGAAGAAAGGACTTAGAGCATTTCTGCGCTAAGTGAGTCAGGAATCGCATGAAAAACACCCCGACTGCTGGTGCTTCCCCGTGCCACCTGCGCTGCCACATCCACTTCTAGCGGACGCTGGACCCGCTTGATTTGATGAATCCGGGCAGGCTATTTCTTCTTCGAACGACGCAATATGACGGGATTCGTCATGGTTTGCATCTCCGCACACAGGTTGTAAAGCTGCTGCGCCGCGGGAGACAGGACTGACGAACGGCGGCGGATCAGACCCATCTTGCGTTTGATCACTGGCTCAATCAGCGGCACGCTGACCAACAGCGGGTGATCCCTGGAAGGCATGGCCATGGCGGGCACCACCGCAACACCCAGCCCCGCCTCCACCAGGCCAATCGCGGTGGTGCCATGTTGGGTTTCGTACATGCTGCGCGGCTGTCCGGGCAATCCGGCCAACGCCTGATCCAGCAACAGCCGGTTACCGGATGCCTTGCCCACGGTAATGTAGTCATACTGTGCCAACTCCGCCCAACGCACCTGCTGCTTGCCAGCCAGCGGGTGATCGCGGCGGCAGGCGGCCACAAACTGCTCTTCGAGCAACGGCTCAAACTCGACATCGTTTTCTTGCGCACCCATGAAGTTCAGGCCAAAGTCGGCCTCGCCACGGGCCACGGCTATCAGCACTTCGTTGGCACTGTCGTCCATGATCTTGACGCGAATCCGCGGATAGCGCTCATGGTAAATGGCAATCACGCGCGACAAGAAGTAGTTCACCGCCGACGGGACACAGGCCACGGTAACCTCACCCATGCGGGTGGCAGCCACGCCGCGAATGCCGAGCAGGGTGGTATCGAGAGCGTCAAGTATTTGCCTGAGCTGTCGATCGAAATCACGCCCCACTGTCGTCAGGTTGACACGGCGTGTCGTGCGCTCCAGCAGGCGTGCGCCCAGCGCTCCTTCCAACTTTTCAATACGTCGGCTGAATGCTGGTTGCGAGATATGCACTGATTCAGCTGCCTTGCGGAAACTGCCCAGTTCTGCCACGGCCCTGAAAGCTAACAGGTCACTCAGGTCAAAGTTCATCGCCATCTCATCATCTCCAAGTTTATTGATGCATATTGTGGATCAATACATCACAAATGTGCAATTCACAAAACAACTGAAGGACGCGATCATTCGCTCCGTGTTTTGTAGTTCTTGAGG
>JAQTSL010000275.1 GCA_028711355.1 Rhodoferax sp. | reverse complement strand
CAACTCAGTGACGATGGCTCCACGTCTAGGCAGCAAGGTGACCAGACCTTCACGCTCAAGGATGCGCAACGCCTCGCGAATGGGACCGCGGCTCACACCGAATTCGTCAGCGAGCTCTTGCTCCGCAATGCGTTCTCCTGGGGCAACTGCACTCCCGAGAATACGATCGCCGATGCGACCTGCTATCTGTTCTGGCACACTGAACATGGGATCCACCTGATCCGCAAACAACCTGAATGTGACAGCGCCTTCCAAAGCGGCAAAGCTGTCCAACTGGGTATCGACTGGGTTCATGTGCTCACTCCATCTCAAGAATGCACTGTCCATCTTCGACCATTTCGCCTTTTGCGACAAAGATTTCCTTGATCACTCCATTGACAGAAGCCGTGATGGGGATCTCCATCTTCATGGACTCAACCACCAGCAAAACCTCACCCTCCCGGACTTCCTGCCCAGGCGAAACTTCTACTGTCCAAACAGCACCTGACACGTCGGCATATATTTTCACGTCACTACCTCATTGTTTATAGTAAGATTGTTAACAATTTAACAATCGAACGAAATAGGTGTTTTCCCGGATTTGTCCACTTGCCAAGAAAAAACCGTTTTAGGCCAGGTTGGTATTCATTTATGCTTCTTACGTAAACGCCGATCGAAATAAGACCCACAGCAACCTCTTCTCAGGCCAATTCATGCTCGAGGTCATGGGTTAGCAGCGAGCAGAGCGTTGCGTTCACGTTCTATCCAGTTGGTATCGACTTGTCCGGTCTTGAAGTCGGGGTGTGCAACCACTGCCGCAAGAAAAGGCAGGTTGTTGCGAACGCCTTCAATTTGACTGGCGCCCAAGGCTGCGCGCATCCGGTCAATCGCTGCGGTGCGGTCTTCGCCCCAGACGATGAGTTTCGCAATCATGGGGTCGTAATACGGCGTGATCGTGTCACCTTCGCGCACACCTGTATCGATACGCACATGGGCCATGTCAAGGGGCAACCGGAATACTTGTAGCGGCCCGGGAGAGGGCATAAAGTTTCTAGCCGGATTTTCGGCGTAGATCCGGCACTCAATAGCAGAGCCATGTGTCTTGATATCGGCTTGCGCGACACGTTGGTATTTACCAGCAGCGAGCTTGATCTGGGCTTGCACCAGATCCAGGCCCGTAACCATTTCTGTGACCGGGTGCTCCACCTGAATACGGGTGTTCATCTCCAGGAAGAAAAATTCCATGGTGTCGGCATCGACAATGAACTCCACCGTACCGGGCCCGCGGTAGGATTGTTGGGCTGCCAACGCCACCGCGGCGCCTGTCATTTGTTCGCGAAGCGCCTGCGGCAGGTTTGGCGCCGGGCTTTCTTCGATGATTTTCTGGAATCGGCGCTGTACCGAGCATTCGCGCTCAAACAAGTGCACGGCCGTGCCGTCGCCATGGCCAAACACCTGTATCTCAATGTGACGTGGCCGTAAAACCAGCCGCTCAAGGTAGATGGTTCCGTCACCAAAGGCTTTGGCCGCGAGTTGCTGGGTTGCTGCCACAGATGCGGGCAATTGTTCGGGACTATCGACCCGGCGCATACCAATTCCGCCACCGCCGCCGGTAGCCTTGACCAAGAGCGGATAACCCACTTTGAGCGCCGCTGCCTCAATGCCGTCGAGTTCACCAACTGTGAAACGCGGGCTGCCTGACAAGGTTGGTATGCCCGTCGAGCTGGCGATGGCACGGGCGCGTTCCTTGTCGCCCATGGCGTCGATGCATTCAGGCGTTGGACCGATCCAGCAAAGTCCGGCGGCTTCAGCGGCACGTGCAAAGTTGGTGTTTTCGGCTAAAAAGCCATAACCAGGGTGCACCGCATCGGCACTGTGCTTTCGCGCTGCGCAGAGGATGCGGGTGCTGTCCAAGTAACTTTGCGCGGCAGGTGCGGGGCCGATGGGCTCTGCCACATCCGCCATTCGAACAAACATCGCGTCCGCGTCGGCTTCAGAGTAAACCGCAATACTGGTCATGCCCAACGCTTTGCAAGCGCCAATGATGCGGCAGGCAATTTCGCCGCGGTTGGCAATCAGGATTCGTTTCATAGTCATTTCATCGAGCGGAGAAGACTCACCCCGAATACGTCAGCGAGCTCTTGCTCTGCAATGCGTTCTCTTTGGGACACGGCACTCCCGAAGGCGACAACGCTTTCCAAAGCGGCAAAGCTGTCCAACTGGGTATCGACTGGGTTCATGTGCTCACTCCATCTCAAGAATGCACTGTCCATCTTCGACCATTTCGCCTTTTGCGACAAAGATTTCCTTGATCACTCCATTGACAGAAGCCGTGATGGGGATCTCCATCTTCATGGACTCAACCACCAGCAAAACCTCACCCTCCCGGACTTCCTGCCCAGGCGAAACTTCTACTGTCCAAACAGCACCTGACACGTCGGCATATATTTTCACGTCACTACCTCATTGTTTATAGTCAGATTGTTAACAATTTAACAATCGAACAAAATAGGTGTTTCCCCCGAACTTGAAAAAGTATCGAGCCGGACTACCTACCTCCGAGGTTGCGGATCAAAGAACCAAAGAACCTGGAGAGGTTTAACCTGAAAGTAGGTGGTTGTCGAGCCGGACTCGATCCGACATCCATGAATTGCGGATCAAGTCGCCATGACAGCCATGTCGGACACCCGCTATCCCGGTGGACAGGCAACACCAGGTATCACCCAGAGCTGACCTTTTGCCCAGCCCTCAGCGCGGCAGGTCGCTAAAGCCCATCAAAAATTCATCGACCGCGCGCGCCGCCTGGCGGCCCTCGCGGATGGCCCACACCACCAGGCTCTGGCCACGGCGCATATCACCGGCGGCAAACACCTTGGGCACATTGGTGGCGTAGCCGCCGCTGAAGTCAGTGCTGGCCTTGGCATTGCCACGCGCGTCTTTGTCGATGCCAAACGCATCGAGCACACTCGCTACTGGGTGGACAAAACCCATTGCCAGCAACACCAGATCGGCCGGGTAGGTCTTCTCGGTACCGGGGATTTCGACCATCTTGCCGTCTTTGAATCCGACGTGCACCGTCTTGAGCCCGGTGAGCTTGCCTTTTTCGCCGACGAATTCTTTGGTGGAAATGGCGAATTCACGCACACAGCCCTCGTCGTGGCTGGAACTGGTGCGCAGCTTCATCGGCCAGTAGGGCCAAACCAACGGCTTGTTTTCTTGCTCGGGCGGCTGCGGCATCACCTCAAACTGGGTCACACTAGCGGCACCATGGCGGTTGCTGGTACCGACGCAGTCGCTGCCGGTGTCGCCACCACCGATCACGATGACATGTTTGCCGTCGGCGCGCAACTGCCCTTTGAGCTTGTCGCCAGCGTTGATCTTGTTTTGTTGCGGCAAAAATTCCATGGCAAAGTGAATGCCAGTCAGCTCACGCCCAGGCACCGGCAAGTCACGCGACTGCTCAGACCCACCAGTCAGCAAAACCGCGTCAAAGTCTTGCTGCAAGAACACCGGTGAAAGGGTGTCTTTGGCCCAGTTGGTCACCTTGCTGTCTTTGGGCAATTCGCCCACCATGGTGCTGGTTTTGATCGTGACGCCCTCGGCCTTGAGTTGCTCAACACGGCGGTCAATATGACTCTTTTCCATCTTGAAATCAGGAATACCATAGCGCAACAGGCCACCGACGCGGTCATTCTTTTCAAACAATGTCACGTCGTGGCCAGCGCGGGCGAGTTGCTGCGACGCCGCCAGACCCGCTGGGCCGGAGCCCACCACCGCCACCCGCTTACCGGTTTTAACGCGCGCTGGCTGCGGCTTGACCCAACCCTGTTCCCAGGCGTGGTCGATGATGGCGTGCTCGATGCTCTTGATGCCCACCGGCAACTGGTTCACGTTCAAGGTACACGCCGCCTCGCACGGCGCCGGGCAAACGCGGCCAGTGAACTCCGGAAAGTTATTGGTACTGTGCAGCACGTCAATCGCGTTCTGCCAGTCCTGGTGATAGACCAGATCGTTGAAATCCGGAATGATGTTGTTGACCGGACAGCCGTTGTTGCAAAACGGAGTGCCGCAGTCCATGCAACGCGCCGCTTGCGTGCCAGCTTGCGCATCGGTCAGGCCAATGACGAACTCTTGGTAGTTTTTGACGCGCTCGGGCACCGGCTTGTAGCCTTCTTCGACGCGCTGATACTCCATGAAGCCTGTGACTTTTCCCATGATGGTTCCTTATTACTTGGCCGAAACAGCTACTTTTTCAGGAGCTTTCTGCGCTTTATTGGTCTGGGCTTTAGCCACTTTTTTTGCATGAATCTCAGCCAGCGCACGTTTGTATTCGTTGGGGAAGACCTTGACAAATTTCTGGCGTGCCGCGTCCCAGTCGTCCAGCAGCTCGCGCGCGCGTTTGCTGCCGGTCCAGCGGTTGTGATCAGCCAGCAATGCTTTGAGTTGTTGCTCGTCACTCAGGCCGCGATGCCACAGGGCGCGATCAAGTGTCTGCTCTTGTTCAACGGTCGGCAGCAGCTTGGCCAGCGACACCATCGCGGTATTGCAGCGTTGGGCAAACTGGCCATCTTCGTCATAAACGTAAGCAATGCCGCCACTCATGCCAGCGGCAAAGTTGCGGCCGGTCTTGCCCAGCACCGCCACGGTGCCGCCAGTCATGTATTCGCAGCCATGGTCACCGGTGCCTTCGACCACCGCACTGGCGCCCGACAGACGCACGGCAAAACGTTCGCCCGCCACCCCTCTGAAAAAAGCCTCACCCGCGGTGGCGCCAAACATGACCGTATTGCCAACAATGGTGTTCTTGGTGGCTTCACCCCGGAAATCAATGCTGGGACGCACCACGACACGGCCGCCACTGAGGCCCTTG
>JAQTSL010000274.1 GCA_028711355.1 Rhodoferax sp. | reverse complement strand
GCCCACGCCGTCGAGGCTAACGTGGTCAGCGCCCTCAAGGTCGCGAGAGATATACCTATGTGGAAGTGTCACGAGACGGCAAGACCGAATGGATTGTGGTGGACTTGATGGTCTTGCAACCCGGTAGCCGGGTCAAATACGAAGCCGGCATGGTGTCGGACAATTTTTACAGCAAGTTCTTGAATCGCACCTTCACGCAGGCTCGCTGCTGCAAAGGTAGTAGCAAAATGCCGTTATCACGGATACGTTGACGGCTCGTGGTTGACGCCATGACAGCTCAGGTAGCACTGTCCACCGGTGGCTGACGGAATGTATTCCAGCCGTTGCTGCGCGGTTGATTTGCTCACCACCGGCAACCCATTTTTGTCAAACAGCATGAAGTTGATCAGGCGCGGGTTATAGCGTGATCCGTGTGCATCGTGGCAAGAAGCACAAGACGTGTTCTTGTTTAGATGCCTGGCATGCGGAAATTTGCCAGGCACATCCACCGTCAACGCATTGCGGTCATGGCACTTGTAGCACAGCGCATAATTTTGTGGCGACTCGATCGTGTTGTCGGCGGTGTCGTATTGCCGCTCCAATATGGGCGCATAGTTTGATCCATGCGGGCCTTTGGGGCTTGTTCCGCCAGAGGCTGCGGCATCGTTGTTGTGGCAACTTGAGCAGCCGATGACCGTGGTTGCGGTGTAACCTGTTATCAGGTTCTGAATACCAGCGTTTTTGCCAACTGCTGCGACGGGGTGATACGACGGGTTGGTTGGATCAAATTGCAGCCGGGCATTGCGCACATTGTCCTGGCGTTGGAAGCTGGCAGTACTGGCCGCATTGAGCCCGTGACATTTGTAGCAAACCTCATATTCTTTGGTGGACGGATTTGTTAACAAACCCGACTGACTGACGCCGCGTACCCCAAGCAAACGACCGTTGACATCCGGCCCAGCAGTGGTTGTGTTGTTGCTGGCGTGCGGGTTGTGGCAGTCGGCGCAGGTAACGTGCTTTGCCATTTGTGGTGCATCTTCTTTTGGCGTGTGGGTCCATTCAGCGCTGTTGATGGGATGGCTTGATAATTTTGAAAATTCGTTTTGCAGGTTACGTGCGGCAACCGTGCCGCTATGGCACACCATGCAATTGGCAACCTCGCTTGATTGGGTCAGCAAGGCTTTGCCATGGCCTGCGGCGTGCGGCTTGTGGCAACTGCTGCAGGCATTCTCGGCAACGGTTGGGTAAGCGCTGCCAGGCCACGGACTCGTACCCTGGCCATTCCAGGTTGCAGTGGACGTCGCATGCGCCGTAGTAGGCCAGCCGGTGGGTTGGTGGCACGTGACGCATAAAGCGCCATAGCGCGTCTCCATGCGCATGAACTTGGCATGCCGGTCTTCATGTGCATCGTGGCAACTGGTGCACTGCACCTCATGGTTTTGATCGAGTTTGATGGCGCCGGTCAACGTTGATGGATACACCAGTTCCCCGCGATTGGCCGCCAATGCCGCGTCATAAACAAAAGATATCGGATGATCTGCCGACAAGTTGGTACCCAACTTCGCTTTACCCGTTAGCATCCCCAAGGTCGGTTGGTACCTGCCACCGATTGGCATCACCAAGGTTCCCATAGCCAGCGTGCCATCGTGACATGACAAACACAAACGGGAACTGCCCGTGGGCTGTTTTACCTGTGCCATCAGTGTGCTGCTGGTATAGAGTTCGTACGTTGCGCCCGATAGTGCGCGATTCCACAACGGGCCCTGGGGCGAAGCACTGTGTGGCGTATGACAAAAAACGCATAAGCCGGTTGCTTCCGGTGCTTTGAAGTTACCTGGTCCGGTGGGTGTCAGGTTATGCACGGTGCTCGCAATGTTGGTGCCGGCATAGACCGATGGCAGCGCCAGCAACCCGGCCATGGTCACCGTTATGGCAATCAGACGAAAGATTCGACACATCATTTAGTAACCTCTTTGCTTGCCGGGCGGCTGGCCAAAGCGCCCAAAAATACTTGCACGCGTTGGTTATAGGCATCTGCTACATAGACCTTGTCGTCACCAGCAATAAAGATGCCACGCGGCAAGGCGAACTGACCTGGGCCCGTGCCATGCTCACCAAATGCCAGCAGCAGCCGCCCCTGGCGGTCAAAAATTTGCACTGCATCGAACAGTGCATCAACCACATACACGTGCCCGGCCTTGTCGGAGGCCACACCTTTGGGCGCTGCCAAATCGCCGGTACCGTTGCCGTTTTTACCAAATTGCCATAAAAATTTACCGTCTGAGCCAAGTGACTTGATCCGGAAATTCATGGCATCCGTAACCAGCAAATTGCCACCACCGGTCCCTGCATCCAGGGCCATGTGCGTCGGGTGGTTGAATTGGGCTTTGTCTGAGCCACTTTCACCTATGTGCCGCAACAGGGCACCGTTGCCGTCAAACACCGTCACCCGGTGTTTCTTTGAGTCGAGAACAAACAAGCGGTGCGTGGCATCGTCCCAGGCCAGCGCAGCGGGTCGCGCCAACCCCTGCGTGCTGATGGTATGCAAGAGGCTGCCGTCGCGGTCCAAATGAAACACCTGGTTGAGCACCGTGTCTGCAACAAACACTGAATCTTGCGGCCCCAGGGCTACTGCCACTGGTGAAGTCAGTGCCTGTTGTCCCACTTGCGCGACGCGCTGGTAACGGTCGTTGGGTGCGTCCAGTATCCACACCGCCTGCGCACCAGGGTCGGCTACGGTGAGCACGCCCGCGCGTTCCACAACCGCACTGGGCTTGATAAAAATGTCTTTGCCCCGACCACTGAGCGTGTCAGCCAGCCGACGCCACCATGACCGACTGATTCCCCAGTCGCTTGGGCCGTTGATGCTGCGCAGGTAGCGAATGCGCTCAGCCACTGGCGGCTTGGGCCAAACCAAGGGTGCGGCATCAGTCAATGTAGCTGGGGCATTTACGCCCGGTGCCAAGTTGCTGCAAGCCGAACTGATACAAAGCACCCCAAGCAAGATCAGACGGGCAGACCAGCGCGAGATTTGTTTCATCAAAATTGCCTTAACGCGGAAAGACTTAAACTTTTGTTGGTGGAGCGCTGGTTGCCACGTACCCATTGGCCATAGGCTCCATTCACACTCAATGACAGCTTACCCAATGTGACATCGCTCTGGGCCCGGATTTGCATCAACAGTTCTGCCGGATCATTGCGCTGCTGGTGTTTGCTCCATTCCAGTCCCGCGGCGTGCCGCCAGCCGCTGTCAGCATACCAATTGAGTGTGCTACTGGTCGCAAGAAGCGCATCTGTGTACGGCGCAGGTGAGGTATAAGCGGTGCTTCTAGTGCTCAGCGCCACCGCAAGGCTGCGCTCAGGTTGCCGAAACGACGCTTGCACGCTCAAGCCCCGTGCGGTGTGAATGTCTGGCAAGATGTATCGCATCTGGTTGGCTTGCAGCATCACGCCGACCTGGGTGTCAACATTCAAATCCCAGGCCAAATCACCGGTGAACTTCAGGTCGTTATTGACATCATTGACGGCATGATTGATTGCGTAGTTGACGCTGCCGTTGGCTGCCATACCCCAAATTTCGCCATGTGTGCCTACTTGGAAAAATTTTTGTTCACTGCTTTGCAAAAACTTGGTGTTGGTTGACTTTTCGGACTGGTCAACGGGCGTTTCCTGCGACTGACTTTGACCAAGCGTCAAATTTATCCACTTGTAATCCACGCCAAAACCATAGCCACGCGACTCGGTGCGCGATGCCAGATTGGGATCCACCTGATAGGTGTAGTTGATTGACAGTGCCTCACCGGGTGTCACAACCAGACTGGTGGGCAGCGGCTCAATCCGCAGCACCTTGCTGTCCACCAGCGACGTGGTGATCTTGTAGTCTGCGTTTTCGGCCAACAAGGTGTTGCCACTGTTGAACACCTTGATGGTGCTGCGGATGACAAAACGCTGCTTCAAATCAAAACCCGCTCCGAGCACGAGCGGACTGGGCGCAAGGTGGGACTCGTTGAAAACAGGTATGTCGCCGCTGTCTAGTGCATTTCGGTTCATCTGGTAGCCTGCCGACCAATTGGCGCTGAAATTGCCGTCGCCGGGCAAGCTGTGGCGGTAGCTTTGACCCAACTGGCCAGCGTAGCTGCGCGTTGCGCCGCCCGTCATCTGGCTCGTGCTGGCGTTAACTCTGGCGTTGGTGGCCAGATTTTTGTACAAATCATGTGTCACCCCAGCCGCCACGTTCTGCGACTTGCTGGTGCTGTTGCCGGCTGTCATTTGCGTGATGTTATAGCTGTAATCAGTGCTTAACTTTTGCGAGTGTGCTACTTGCAAACTGCCACTGCCGTTGAGCATTTGAGAGTCGGGCGCGCCGCTGCGCGACTGGTACATGAAGCGCGTATCCAGTCGGCGGTTCAAGGTGGGGCCAAAGTCCAGGCTGTAGGCAAGTTGTGCCATTTGCGACTGTGCATCCGCGCCGCCTTGTGTCATGCTTTGCCGGTTATTGGTGTTGTAGTTGAAGGTCAGGTCGGCTGTTTCAAAACCCTTGCTGGCGCGCAAGCTCAGTGCCCGGCCTTTATCGTTGGTGACCAGCGTGCGGCCATAGCTGGTGGTTGTCGTTTGGGTCTTGTCCTGTGACAACTCCAGCGTGCCTTCTGTCCACGGGTAGCCCATGTCATTCAGCACGCTGTCGGGGTGCAGGCTGAAGACAATGCGCCGGTTCTCGTTGGCGCCAACCACACGGGCGCCGTAACTCTGCACCAACTGCACCTGGTTGCGGTGCGCCGCCACGTTTACCGGGTAAGGCTTTTCTGCCAAAAAAGTACCATCAAAGCTGTAACCCAGTGCCTTGGCAGAAGATGCCGCGTCGCTATTGGTGCCGAAGCTCTTGTCCT
>JAQTSL010000273.1 GCA_028711355.1 Rhodoferax sp. | reverse complement strand
CACACTGGTCAATTACCGCCTGACCTGGCGTAGGCAATGGGGCCGCTGATGGAAACATACGCGCTGCTGCTGGCTTCCACGCTCAATGCCGGAACGGTGTTGGCGCTGGCGTCGCTTGGGTTGTTGATCAACGAAAAAGTGGGCGTGGTCAACCTGGGTGCTGAGGGCATGATGCTGTGCGCCGCGATTGCCGGCTACGCCACGGTTGTGGTGACCGGCTCAGATGCTCTTGGATTTGTCGCTGGCGCTGCAAGTGGCGCTGCGCTGGCCGCCGTTTTTGGTTATCTTGTGATTTGGCTCAACAGCAACCAGTACGCGACCGGTCTGGCACTGACGCTGTTTGGTACCGGGTTTTCCGCCTTTTTGGGAACCGGTTTTGTGCAGGCACGCATCCCCGAGCGGGTGTCTTATGCGGTGCCTGGCCTGGCCGACCTTCCTTGGGTTGGGCCAGCGCTGTTCCGGCACCATCCGCTGGTCTATTTGACCGTGGCTTTTGCGTTCGCGCTGATCTGGTTTTTGTACCGTACCCGCAGTGGTTTGGTGCTGCGCTGTGTCGGCGAAAACCCCGATTCGGCGCACGCGCTGGGTTACCCGGTGCGTCGCATCCGGCTGTTGGCGGTGGTGGCTGGTGGTGCCTTGTGCGGGCTGGCGGGGGCTTATCTGTCGATCATTTATACGCCGCTGTGGGTTGAAGGCATGGTCGCGGGCAAGGGCTGGATCGCGCTGGCGCTGACCACTTTTGCCACCTGGCGACCGGCCCGCGTGCTGCTGGGCGCGTACCTGTTTGGTGGTGTCACGATGTTGCAGTTTCATCTGCAAGGCATCGGGGTCGATGTGCCCAGCCAGTTGCTCAGCAGTCTGCCGTATCTGGCCACGATCGTGGTGCTGGCGCTGATTTCGCGCAACCCGCAGTGGATTCGCATCAATATGCCGGCCAGCCTGGGCAAGCCGTTTTATCCGGGGGCGTGAGTTCTTCCGAGATTGCAGTTGGCAAACTCAATCAGCACCGGGGTGTGGTCGCTGGGGCGTTCATTTTTGCGCGGGGTCTTGTCGATCCAGCAGGCGGTGGCGGCTGACTTGAGCGCGTTGCTGATCAGGATGTGGTCAATGCGCATGCCGTGGTTGCGTCGAAACGCCAGGTCACGGTAGTCCCACCACGAATAGCTTTTGGGCGGCTGGGCGAATAAGCGGTGGGCGTCAGCCAGGCCCAGCGCGACCAGCGCCTGTAATTGGTAGCGTTCTTCGTCAGTGCAATGAATCTGGTCGCGCATACCCTCGGGGTCCCAGGTATCGGCGTCGTCAAAGGTGATGTTGTAGTCGCCCATCAGCACCAGATGGGGATGTTGCACCAGTTCGCTACGCACCCAGGCGCGCAGCGCGTCCAACCATGCCAGCTTGTATTCAAACTTGTCGCTACCCGGTTCCTGGCCGTTCGGAAAATAGGCTCCAATCACCCGCAAGCGCTTGTCCAGATTGCTTGAGGCACTATTGATAGAGGAGTCTGTAGCAGACCCATCCGGCATCTGGTAGGAGGCACTGATGACTCGCGCCAGGTCGTCGTCAAAGCCGGGGATGTTGCGCACCACGTCTTGCGCGGGCGCTTTGCTGATCAGCGCCACGCCGTTGTAGGTTTTCTGGCCAAAACAGACCGACTGGTAACCGGCAGCGGCAAAAGCGGCGTGCGGAAATTTGTCGTCGGTCATTTTTAGTTCTTGCAGCGCCAGCAGCTCGACCGGGTTGGCCGCCAGCCAGTCCAGCACCTGCGGCAACCGCACGGTCAGCGAATTGATGTTCCAGGTGGCAAGTTTCATATAAAAAATAGGCCTCTAGCCCCCATGAATAAAGCGCTAACAGCTATCAAAACTGACTGTTAACGGGTTCGATCGTGTGACGATAGGTGACGAAACTGAAGGGTAACCCGGTGCTGGAGGTGTGCGCTTCGCGCCCGATTTCTCGCCAATCGGGGCCAAAGAAGGGCGCCAGCGTGTCGCCGGCAAAGTCGGCGTCGATCTCGGTGACGACCGCTTCGGTGGCGTGTGCCATGGCTTGGGCATACAGCTCAGCGCCGCCAATCACCCAGGCCGTCGCATCAGCCGGGCACAGCGCGCAAGCTTGTTTGATTGAATGCGCCACCTGCGCGCCATTGGCCGGCCAGTCGGTCTGGCGCGTGACGACGATGTTTGGCCGCCCTGGCAGCGGGCGAAACTTGGCTGGCAACGAATCCCAGGTCTTGCGCCCCATGATCACCGGGCAGCCTAGCGTGGTGCGCTTGAAGTGCAGCATATCTTCGGGCAGGTGCCAGGGCAGCGCGTTGTCGGCGCCGATGACACCATTGCGGGCGCGGGCAAAAATCAGCTTGAGTTGCATGGTTTTATTCAGGTTGCAGCGGGCCGTTTTTGAGAGGGTAACAGCACCGCACCGATGGCGCCCATCACGCACAGCATGGCGACAAAGTCTTGCCAGGTGGGGCGCTCGCCGATCAGCAGCGTGGCGCTGAGTGTGCCCACCAGTGGCACCGCCATGATGCTCATGGCGCTGGTGACGGGTGGCAGGTGGCGCGCCAGCGTGGCCCAGATGATCTGGGCAAAGCCGTAGTTGATGAGTGCGCCGTAGGCCAGGCTGGCCCACATCAGCGCTGAAAACTGCCAGGTCGGCCACGGTTCGCGCAGTCCGGCAATCAGCCACAGGCAGCCGCTGGTCAGGACCATCATCCACACGGTCAGTGTTTCGATCGGGAGCGTCAGGTGAGCGCGGCGTATCAACAGTGTTCCCACCGCCCAGCTTAAAGCGGCACCTTCCATCCACATAATGCCCAGCGGGTGCCCGGCCAGGGTGGTTAGTTCGTTGAAGGTCAGCAGGCCAATCGCCAGCGCCACTGCAGCAGCGGCAAAGCTGACGCGCCGGGTCAGTTTTTCACCAAACAACAGCACGCCGAGCAACACCGTCCAGATCGGCATGGTGAAACCCAGGATCGCGGCACGCCCGCTGGCAAGCTCTTTGACCCCCAAAATCGACATGGTGTGCCAGCCCAGCATATTGGGCAGCCCCAGTGTGACCACGGATCGCCACTCAGCGCCGCGCGGCAGCATCCGCACGCCCTTGATGCGGTAAAAACTGTACAGCCACAAGGCACCAAAGGTCATGGTGAGCGCCCGAAAGTACATCGGCGAGAGCTCGCGCAGGCTGAACTTCATCATCGGCCAGTTGGTGCCCCACATCAGCGTGAGCGCGACCAGGGCCCAGAGCTGGCGGCGGCTGATCACACTGCCACCGGAGCTTTGATGGCCGGGTGGCACTGGTAGCCCTGAACCTCAAAATCTTCCAGCGTGTAATCAAAAATGCTAGCATGCTGACGTTTGATGACAAGCGTTGGATAGGCAAAAGGCTCTCGGCTGAGCTGTAGCGCTACCTGCTCGGCGTGGTTGGTGTAGAGGTGGCAGTCGCCGCCGGTCCAGATGAAATCGCCCAGCTCCAGGTTGCACTGCTGCGCCACCATGTGCGTCAGCAGCGCGTAGCTGGCAATATTGAACGGCACGCCCAAAAAGATGTCGGCACTGCGCTGGTAGAGTTGGCAGCTCAATTTACCTTTGCCGCCCGGCGTGGTCGCTGGGGCCACATAGAACTGAAACAGCGCGTGGCACGGCATCAGCGCCATCTGGTCGAGCTCGGCCACGTTCCAGGCACTGACGATGATGCGGCGGCTGTCGGGGTTGACCTTCAAGGTGTCGATCACCTGCTGGATCTGGTCAATGTGGCCGCCGCCGGGCGTCGGCCAACTGCGCCATTGCACGCCGTAGACCGGTCCCAGGTCGCCGTCGGCGCGTGCCCATTCGTCCCAGATGCTGCAGCCGCGCTGTTGCAGCCACTTCACATTGCGCCCGCCCTGCAAAAACCACAGCAACTCGACGATGATGGCCTTGAGAAACACCTTCTTTGTGGTGACCAGCGGAAAGCCCTGGTTCAAGTCAAAGCGCATCTGGTAGCCAAACACGCTGGTGGTGCCGGTGCCGGTGCGATCGGGCTTGAACACGCCCGTGGTTTGCACGTGGCGCAGCAAGGTTTCGTATTGGGAAGAGTCAGGTTCCAATTTCAGTAGCCCCCTAACAAGGTGTCAAGTGCATTTTGAATGGCGGCTTGTTGACTGCTGAGATTGGCCACCGCGCGGCGTAGCTCATAACCGGGTACAACGCCGATGGCACAGGTGTTCATGACCAGTGCGTTGTCGTGCACCAGCAGGGTGGGGCTCAGGTCACTGATCATGCCTTGAAAATGGTTGGGTGAGTGCAACGGAACGACGACACGTGTTTCTATGGCAAGGTAAGTGTTTTGCACATCCAGCCAGTAAGGTACGGCGTCACGGAGCTCTTCCTCGGGGTTGGCATAAACGTCAAAGCGTGCCATGGTCAGCTCGGAGCACGTCCATCGCCCAGGCTTTTTCCAAAGCTGCGGTATTTTGCCAATGGCAACCCATAGCGACGAATATGCTCGTTGTACGACGCAAATCCTGCTTGGTTGTCAGCGCGCCATTTTTCCCAGTAGCGCCGTTTCACCTCGTCGGCGAGCAGAGTGTCCACCGTTTGGGACAGGTTTATGCCCATTTCCCGAGCAGCTTCCAACACCTTGTTGTTGAGCGACAGATTGGTCGCTTTTTTGGTGGCATTGTCAAAATTCAGCATGATTCGACTCCATGAATGATGCGCACAGTATATGCGCATCATTCATGGACGGAGCTGGCGTTTTTCGACTGCATAACGCAGCAGCGACGCGCTGCGGAAAACGCCGTGGGCAAACTTGCCGTAGGGCAGGGTGGCAAACAGGGCCAGCACCACGCCCAAGTGCAGCGCCAGCAGTAAGGTCAACGCCGGTG
>JAQTSL010000272.1 GCA_028711355.1 Rhodoferax sp. | reverse complement strand
GGCACGAGGTCAACGGTGGCTGGCTTGACTTGCAGGACATTTTGCGTGGTCTGCTTTACCAGGGTGCAGCGGCCGTCAGCCCGTTGCCCCGACTGCAAGCCTTGGAAGACAAGGCGCTGGCGCTACAGCAGCAGGACGCCGACGAGGGCCTGTTCACCCTGTTCCAGTCGCTGCCCGAGCTGGAGCTGGGCTACTGCGCCACGCACGCGTTGTTGTGCGGACTGGTCAGCGTGCTCAGTGCCGAGCGACTGGGCTTGCCACGCCACAGCGCTGCCCTGCTGATGCGTGCATCGATGGTCATGAACATAGCCATGGCGCGCCTGCAAGACAGTCTGGCACGCCAACGCACCCAGCCAAATCCGGCACAACGCCAGGACATCGACGACCATGCGCGACTTGGCGTCAACATTTTGCGCGAGTTGGGTGAGTCACAGCCAAGCGTGCTGGAACTGGTGCGTTGGCACCATCTGCCTGACGCCTCTAACCTGCCTGACAGCGAGCTGACGCTGCTGCAAATTTTGCACCTGTCTGATGAGCTGACCGCAAAAATGTCGCCACGCCTGGTTCGCGCCGCGATGTTGCCGCTGGCTGCGACCAAGGCGCTGGTGCTGCGCAGCACGGATGCCACCGTCGGTTTGCACCATGCCATGGCCGCCGCGCTGGGCTTTTACCCGCCGGGCACCTATGTGAAGTTGATCAACGGCGAAACAGCGGTGGTGATCGCGCGCGGCCAGCGCGCCAACGCGCCGCACGTTGCCAGCATCATCAACGCCGCTGGCATGCCGATGAGCAAATACAGTTACCGTGACACCAGCATTCCGATCTACGCGGTGCACGCACCGCTGGAGCCGCTTGCCGTGCACGTTACCGTCAACCCCGAGCGGGTGCGCCAGTTGCGTCGCAATTGTCGGGTTTGAAGATTTCAAACCACACCACACTGAACAAACCCAGACCCAGCGCCAGCGCCAGCCAGGTGAGCGGCAGCCGCTCAAACACAAACAGGCGCGCCAACCACGGTACATAAAGTGCCGTCATCAACAAGGCCAGTGCGGCGCCAACCACCGCCCACAAGGTTCGGTTGGGTACCGTCAAACTCTGTAGCAACGCGCCCTTGCGGCTGCGGCTGGAAAAAATCAGCGCCACATTGGTCGCCACCAACACGGCAAACGCGAAGGCGCGGGCCGCACCTTCGCTCAGGTGCAAGGATGCCCACCAGTAAGCCAACAGCACCAGCACCAGTGCGCCCAGTCCCCGTGCCAGCGCGGCCAGCAGCGTCACGCCGCCAAACAGTGGCTGGATAACGTTGCGCGGCGGGCGTTGCATCACGCCCGGCTCGGCCGGTTCGTTTTCAAACACCATCGAACAGGCCGGGTCGATCACCAGTTCCAAAAACGCGATATGCAGCGGAAACAGCACCGTCGGCCAACCCAGCAACACCGGCAGCAACGCCATGCCGGCGATCGGCACGTGCACCGCCAGGATGTAGCTCATCGACTTGCGCAGGTTATCGAAGATGCGCCGCCCCAGTCGCACCGCGCCGACGATGCTGGCAAAATTGTCGTCCAGCAGCACCACCGAGGCCGCTTCGCGCGCCACGTCGGTGCCGCGCTCGCCCATCGCCACGCCGACATGCGCGGCCTTCAGCGCGGGCGCGTCATTGACGCCATCACCGGTCATCGCCACCACCGCACCGTCGGCTTTGAGCGCCTGCACGATGCGCAGCTTTTGCGACGGCGCCACCCGCGCGCAGACGCTGACATCGCGCAGTCGCTGCTGCAACTGCGCGTCAGTCAGGGTCGCCAAAACCTCGCCGCTGAGCACCGTGTCGGCACCCTCACACGCTAACCCCGCCTGGCGTGCAATGGCCAGTGCGGTAGCCGGATAGTCACCGGTGATCATCATGACCCGGATGCCTGCGCCGCGCGCTTCGGTCACCGCTTGCCCGATACCTGCGCGCAACGGGTCAGACAGCCCCAGCAGACCGACAAACTCAAAGTCGAAGTCGTGCTCAATGGCTGGCCAGTGCTCGCCCTCAAAGCGCGCCCGCGCCACCGCCAGCACGCGCAGGCCCCGCGCGGCCATGGCATCCACCTCTTGTGCCACTTGCAACTGCGCGTCGCCGTCGAGATGGCACAAATCGACGATCGCCTCGGGTGCACCCTTGGCTGCCACCACGTGCGCCGCGCCGTGGGTGGCGCGCCAGACGTGCGACATGGCACGCAGCTCGGGTGTCAGACCATAGGCCTGCACCAGCGTCCAGTCGTCGTGCAGATGCTCGGTATCGGCCAGAAACTGCTGCCCCAGACGGTGGAACGCTTTCTCCATCGGGTCAAACGGGTCGCTCACACTGGCCAGGATGGAAAACTCGACCAGCGTATGAAACACCTCGGGCAACTCGGTGACGGCGTCACTGCCAACGTCCAGTTGCTCGGCCCGTGGTGAGGCCACGTACAGCTCGGTCACGGTCATGCGGTTTTCGGTTAGCGTGCCGGTCTTATCGACACACAGCACTGAGGTAGCACCCAGCGTTTCAATGGCCGCAATGCGCCGCGTCAAAACATTCTGGCGCGACAGGCGCCAGGCCCCCAGTGCCGGAATCACCGTCAGCACCACGCTGAACTCCTGCGGCAGCAAGGCCATCGCCAGCGCGATGGCCGCCAGCACGGCGGCCAGCCAGTCACCGCGCATCAGACCATACGCCAGCAGCAGAAACAGACTGGCGCCAGCGGCAACCAGCGCCAGCACTTGCACCAGCCGCGCGGTTTGCCGCCGCAACGGCGAGGTCTCGGTGGCGAGCGACTGTAGCGCCACGCCAATGCGGCCGATCTCGCTGGCCGCGCCGGTGGCTGTCACCTGTGCCAGCGCCTGGCCGCGTACCATCAGCGTGCCAGAAAACAGCATCGTCGGCGTTGCACCACCCAGCACTTTTTCCACCGGCAGCGCCTCGCCCGTCAGCAGCGATTCATCCACCTGAACGTCGGTGCCACTAACCAGCTCAGCGTCGGCGGCGATGCGGTCGCCTTCGGCCAGCACCAGGCAGTCGCCGCGTACCACCGCGCTGCCTGCGATACGCTTCATCTGGCCGTCGCGCAACACCAGTGCGCGCGGGCTGGTCAGGTCGCGCAAGCTGGCCAGCGCGCGCTCGGTCTTGCCCTCCTGGTACAGCGTGAGCGCCAACACCACCAGCACCAGACCCAACAGCACCAGGCCTTCTTGCAAGTCACCGAGCACCAGGTACAGCACACCGGCACCCAGCAACAAGGCGAACATCGGATCGGTCAGCGTGTCACGCACAATGCCCCACCAGCCATGCGGTGCGTCCGCCGGCAACACATTGGGCCCGTCTTGCGCCAGTCGTTGCGCCGCCTGTATGTCGGTCAGACCCTGAAATTCGTTTGAAGGTAGCGAATGCACGCGATTGCCTCGTGTTTGTAAATTCCCCAGATTAGAACGCAGCGCGCCTGCCGCTGTTGTGTGTCAGTTTTTTGTCAATAATTCAAATTAGGCTTAAATTTGCATCAAAAAGTAACATTTGTCAGCGAAAACCCCTACTTTCCAGATAGCTTAAGTTGATTAATATTGATCGTCATCAACTCATAAGGAGACTTTTTATGCTTAAGACCCTCAAAATCCAGCGACGTCTGTCGCAAATCGCCACGGCTGGCTGCGTCGTTGCAGCGCTTGCCGCAGGTTTCATTACCACCGCCCAGGCGCAGGAAGTCAAGCGCATGTCGCTGGCCGAACAAATGATCCAGGACATGAAGGATGGCAAGATGGCGGCCCCCGGTGCTGACGACCACGTGGTGCAAGAGCTGATCATCAAACGCAGCATCCCGATCACCTACAAATACATCAACACCCTGATGAACACGCCCAATGCGTTTGGCCCCGGCGTGGCTTGCACCACTTGCCACAATTCGCAAGACCCAAGCAAGTCTTACCGTGGTCTGGATCTGTCCACCTGCAAGGGCATCATCGAAGGCTCCACCGAAAAACCCAAGCGCGCCCTGTTTGTCGCCGGCAAGGACCCCAAGCGTGACATCCTGATCCGCCGCTTGCGCAACAACCGTATGCCGTTGGGTCAAAGCTTTGACAACCCCACCTACACGCCCAGCCACATGCTGGTCAAGCAATGGATCGACGACGGTGCCAAGAACGACGAGCACTTCACCAAAAACGTGTTGCCTTTGTTCAAAACGGCCAATGCCTTTGGTCCCGAGTCCCCGGCTTGCACTTCTTGCCATATGTCCAACCAGGAACCGCCCAGCTTCCACGAGCTGAACCTGACCACCCACGCCGGCATTTTGCTCGGTGCTGACTCGATCGCCAAGGGTGTCGATAAAGCCACCAAGGTGATCATCCCTGGCAATTCGTCACTGAGCTTTGTCTGGCAGCACTTGAGCGAAGACCGTATGCCGCCCGGGATCAGCCCGTCTGAACCGCGCGACCATCCGAACACGACCATCCTGGGTGCCTGGATCAAGCAAGGGGCCAAGTGCGATTGATGGCTTCTGGTAACTTGAACCGCCGCCACTTTGTGGCGGCACTCGCAGCAGGTGGGCTTTGGCCCACCTTTTCTGCTTCTGCAACGAGCCAAACGTCGCATCTGCTGCGTCGCTGGGCCAGTGGCAACGCCACGCTGGCGCCGCTGGCGCTGGTCGATGGCCATGTCTTCTTTAATGGTGAGTTGTCGCTGGGTCGGATCGACCCGGGCACCGATGCGCTGACCTGGAACGTGCGCCATGGCCTGAGCAGCAATGCGGTCTATCGGCCACGCGTTGCCGGGCCGCTGGTGATCTCTGGCGGTCAGAATGAGCTGGGTGCCTGGCGCGCCAGCGACGGCCAACCGTTGTGGCGCCACCCAAAGATTCTGCA
>JAQTSL010000271.1 GCA_028711355.1 Rhodoferax sp. | reverse complement strand
CACCATCACGCCAGCGGCAGACGCTGCGGCAAAAATTTCGGTGCCGTGCACCGCCAGTAGCGCCTTGTTGGCAGTCACCACGTGTTTACCCGCTGCAATGGCCTCTAACACCAGCGTTTTGGCAATGCCGTAGCCGCCAATCAGCTCGATCACGATGTCGATGTTGGGGTTGGCAATAACGGCGCGCGCATCATTGACCACGGTTACGCCGGGGCCGACGAGCGCCTGCGCGCGCGCCACATTCAGGTCGGCCACCATGGTGATTTCAATCCCGCGACCGGCGCGGCGTTTGATTTCTTGCTGATTGCGTTGTAGCACATTGAAGGTGCCCGAACCAACCACGCCAATACCGAGCAGACCAACTTGAATAGGTTTCATCATCATATAAGAAAAAAATGCCTCTGGGCCTTATGCAATAAGCGCAAGCAGCTATGAATAAAATAGTGAATTAATTACTGTGACGCTTGCGGTAACCTTCCAAAAACCGTGCCACGCGGCCAATGGCCACACGCAAATCGTCTTCGTGCGGCAAAAAAACAATGCGAAAGTGATCCGGCTCTGGCCAATTGAAACCGGTACCCTGCACCAGCATCACCTTGGTCTCTTGCAGCAGCTCCAGAAAGAACTGCTGGTCGTCGTCGATTGGGTACATCGCTGGGTCCAACCGGGGGAACATATACAGCGCGGCTTGCGGTTTGACGCAGGTCACGCCTGGAATGGCGGTGATCAGCTCATACGCCAGGTCGCGCTGGCGGCGCAGCCGACCGCCCTCACACACCAGGTCATTGATACTTTGATAGCCGCCCAAAGCGGTCTGGATCGCGTACTGACCTGGCACGTTGGAACACAAGCGCATATTTGAGAGCATATTCAAGCCCTCGAGGTAGTCCCGCGCCGGCTTTTTGTCGCCCGACACAATCATCCAGCCGGCCCGGTAACCGCACGACCGGTAGCTTTTGGACAACGAATTGAAGGTCAGCGTCAGCACGTCTTGGCTCAAAGAGCCAATCGCCGTGTGTCGGGCGCCGTCGTACAGCACCTTGTCATAAACCTCGTCGGCAAAGATCACCAGATTGAACTCGCGTGCTATCGACACTAACGCTTTGAGCAAGTCGTCAAAATACAGCGCACCGGTCGGGTTGTTGGGGTTGATCACCACCAGGCCCTTGGTGCGTGGCGTGATCTTGGCGCGAATATCGGCCAGATCAGGCATCCAGCCATTGACCTCGTCACACAGATAGTGCACCGGAGTGCCGCCCGAAAGACTGGCCGCAGCCGTCCACAACGGGTAGTCGGGGGCCGGCAGCAAAATTTCATCACCATCATCGAGCAGCGCGTTGGTGGCCATCACAATCAACTCGCTGGCCCCATTGCCCAGGTAAATATCGTCCAGCGTAACGCCTTGAATGCCCTGCTTTTGGGTTTCGTGCATGACCGCCTTGCGCGCTGCAAAAATACCCTTGCTGTCGGAATAGCCGGCCGAGTTGGGCAGGTTGCGGATCATGTCCTGCTGGATTTCTTCCGGGCTGTCAAAGCCAAACACTGCCAGATTGCCAATGTTGAGCTTGATAATCTTGTGGCCTTCTTCCTCCATTTGGCGCGCCGCGTCCATGATGGGCCCACGGATGTCATAGCAGACATTGGCCAGCTTGGCTGATTTGTGAATGGTTTTCAAAGTCCCTCCGGCGCGATCAACGCGTACACTAAAAATATAATTTGACCACAGTCTTAGGTCAGATCATGAAATTTCACCCCGATGCCAACAGTAACAACACGATTCACGGGTACGGGCCGGGCTGGGTTCAGGTCGGCGCTGAAAAAATCATGCGCAGTGTGGTCCTTTGCTCGCGCGGTGAACGCTTCACCTGGGACTGCGAACAATTCGAGGACCTGACCGCTGCACATTTTGAACAACTGGCGCGACTGCAAACCGAATTGGTGATTTTTGGTAGCGGCGACAAGTTGCGCTTTGTCAGCCCGGCACTCACCCAGGCGCTGATAATCCAGCAAATCGGCCTGGAAACCATGGACACGCCTGCTGCGTGCCGCACTTACAACGTGTTGACCAACGAAGGCCGCATCGTCGCTTGCGCGCTGCTGATGCGTTAAAATCCGTCACTGGTTGTCGAGGGCACAACAGCGCTATAAAAAAGGATAGTGTCCACGACTTGAAAGTTCGACGCATCCTGTCACACGAGATTGAAGAACCATGGCGATTGTTGTCAATAAACCCATCCCTGAATTTGAATCTGCTGCCACCGGCGGCGTACGGGTCACCAACACCTCCCATCTCGGGCACGTCGTCATTTTGTACTTTTACCCCAAGGACAACACACCAGGCTGCACCACAGAAGCGATGCAGTTCAGAGACCGCTACAAGGATTTTGTCAAGGCTGGGGCCACCGTCTTTGGTGTGTCACGCGACAACATGCGCTCGCACGAAGATTTCAAACAAAAACTGGAACTACCCTTTCAACTGATTGCCGACACTGAAGAAAAAATGTGCCATATGTTTGGCGTCGTCAAAAATAAAATTATGTACGGCAAGAAGGTCAAGGGCATCGAGCGCAGCACTTTTTTGATCGGTGCCGACGGTTGCCTGAAGCAAGAGTGGCGCGGGCTTAAAGTGCCGGGCCACGTCGATGAGGTCTTGCTGGCCGTAAAGGCGCTCAAAAAGACCGCTGTACCGGCCTGAAGTTTTGACAACAACACAGGACTTTCATACGGGTCGTGCATAATCATTCGCATGTTGTTGTGCGTTTTGTTGGTCCCATTTAAAGCAGCCGCCGTGGCGACACGGCGGCTGTTCTATTTTTGACACGCAGCATTGCTGCGCCTACTGAAAGCTGTCATGCCCTTGCCCACTGCCCCTACCAAACGTGCTGCTTTGCTGTCAGTCAAGGATTATGAAATTTCAGCGCGACCGCGCTCCCGGCAACGCACGACCGAACAGCAAAGTCCGACGCAAACTGAGGTGATCCTCGGTGCAACTGAGCTTGCTCCTGGGCCATCACTGGCCAAACCCACCAGGACACAACCGGTCAACGAATCGCCAACCTCAGAAAAAACGGCGGCTGTCAAAGGCTTGATTCGCAGCAAAACCAAGACGCGACGTGCGTCTGCCAGCGCTCGCCTGTTCGTGCTTGATACCAATGTTCTGTTGCACGACCCAAGTTGCCTGTTTCGTTTTGAAGAGCACGACATCTTTTTGCCAATGATCGTGCTGGAGGAACTGGATGCGCACAAAAAAGGTATGACCGAGGTAGCGCGCAATGGACGCCAGGTGAGCCGATCGCTGGATGCTCTGGCAGAGAACCAGAACGCCGACATCACCAAGGGGTTACCGCTGGCCGCCACGGGTCACGTCGAAGCCGGTGGGCGCCTGTTTTTTCAGACCCAGTTGCTCCAATACGCTTTGCCAGCCAGCCTGCCCCAAGGCAAGGCCGACAACCAGATTCTGGGTGTGGTCGAAGCGCTGAGCAAACAATTGGCACCGCGCGAAGTGGTGCTGGTGTCCAAAGACATCAATATGCGCGTCAAGGCGCGCGCCATGGGGCTGTCCACCGACGATTACCAGAACGACAAAACGCTGGAAGACGGTGACCTGCTGTACTCTGGCGCTTTGGCACTGCCACCGGACTTCTGGAGCACCCACGGTAGCGCAGTGGAAAGTTGGCAGCAAGGTGTTTATACGTTTTATCGCGTCAGCGGACCGGTGGTACCGCAATTACTGGTCAACCAATTCGTATATTTTGAGGCACCCGGCGAGCCCAGCCTGTACGCACGCGTGACCGAAATCCGCGCCAAGGTGGCGGTGCTGAAAACGCTCCGTGACTTTACCCATCTGAAAAACGCCGTCTGGGGCATCACCACCCGCAACCGCGAACAAAATTTTGCGATGAACCTGCTGATGGACCCTGAAGTGGACTTTGTCACACTGACCGGCCAGGCGGGTACCGGCAAGACGCTGCTGGCGCTGGCATCTGGTCTGACGCAAGTACTCGACGAGCGGCGTTACACCGAGATCATCGTGACCCGCGCAACGGTCAGTGTGGGCGAAGACATCGGCTTTTTACCGGGCAGTGAGGAAGAAAAAATGGGGCCCTGGATGGGCGCGCTGGACGACAACCTAGAGGTACTGGGCAAAACCGATACCGCCGCCGGCGAGTGGGGCCGTGCCGCGACCAACGAGCTGATCCGCAGCCGCATCAAGATCAAAAGCATGAATTTCATGCGTGGGCGCACCTTTTTGAACAAGTACGTCATCATCGACGAGGCACAGAACCTGACACCCAAGCAGATGAAGACACTGATCACCCGCGCCGGTCCTGGCACCAAGATCATATGCATGGGCAATATCGCCCAGATCGACACCCCGTATCTGACCGAAGGCTCGTCTGGCCTGACCTACGCAGTTGATAAATTCAAAGGTTGGTCGCACGGCGGCCATATCACCCTGGCGCGCGGCGAGCGCTCACGGCTGGCCGACTTTGCCAGTGAAGTCCTTTAACATTGTGGGTCAGCCCACTCGCGTAGCGACGTGCTCTGACCCCAACTGACTATTGGACCTTGTGGGTCAGCATCGCTGAAAATTGGCACCTGCGTGCTTCCAAAGAACAAATTTCTCGTGCCGTGCCACAGGTTTGTATTGAAGTGCAACATCAACCAGCGTAAACTGACCGAACTGTTAAACAGGAGCTTGCGATGAAAGTCTCTAACACCTCGTCCAATGCGGTGCAAACCACCCAGCAACCTACCCGGTTGCAAAAGACCGAACAGGCCCAGCAGCAAACGCAAGGACGGGAAGTCGCAGAAAAGCCTGCACCACCACCGCCCAAGCCAACAGTCAACACCCAGGGCCAAAGCACCGGTCGGCTGG
>JAQTSL010000022.1 GCA_028711355.1 Rhodoferax sp. | reverse complement strand
CATGAGTCTGGAGCAGATTGTGGAAAGCGTTGGCTACAGCGACCTGAGCGCCTTTCGCCAGCTGTTCACCCGCACCGCCGGGCTGAGCCCGGCGCAATACCGGGAGCGGTTTCGGCATCCGCCTGTGCCATCGGTGGCTTGAATTTTTCGCAACATTTTCAGTAGCTGTTTATCTTTGATTCTTGAGCGCAATGGGCTGCGGATGGCCCAATTTTTCAAACAGATCAATCAACTCATGGAGCCGCGTGCTGGGATTCCAGTCGCCATCACTACTTGCTTCTGCCAGCACCTCTGTTGCATGTTTTCGGGCCTTGGGGAGTTTGGCAAGCAGCTTGTCAAACAGATGTTGGCTGCTGCCTTTGTCATAAGCCTCCATACCCGTCTCTTTGCGAAGAGCCTTGACGAGAAGATCGCCTGAAGAGTGATTCCCCACCCCCACATACGAGCTGCGGGTTTTGCGGAAATGCAGCAACAGCCAATATTCGTAACATGGGTAAGAGGCGATGACCGTCACTTTGCTGGCATGGGCGGCTGCCTGGAGCAACGCGGCATCAAATTTGGGGTCGCTGTCACGGTCAATGGTGCAGTAAACATGGTCGTAGTTGCGCTGCCGTTTGACAGCCTCTTCAACGATGCCTTTGGGATCGTTCTTGCCGCAATGGCAAATCTCGACCTCGGCATAAGCGCGGAAGTGATTGGCCGCATCTTGCAGGTACATCCGGCTGGATTTGGAGTCCTCACACAGCACCAGCACGAGAGCCTGCTGTTGGAGGCTGGGCTTGTTGCGGTCGAAGCGGGTCGGCATGCGCGCCATGGCTACTGGCCCCGGGTGATCAGTGGCAAGCCTCGGTAGCGGCCTTCGTAGTAACGCTTTTCGATGTCTTCGTTGTCACGCCCTTCAAAGTCATGGATGGAGCGAAGCTGGGTGGCCCCATTCATGTCGCGCTCGGTGATCCAGAACTGGTCACGGCGCAGCAGTTTGGCATCCATCAAGTGGGTGTCGTGGGTGGTGAAGATGAGCTGGGTTAGCTTGGGGTCATTGATGTGCTTTTCGATCAGCGCTGCCACTATTTTTGGGTGCAAACTGCTGTCAAGTTCGTCAACAACCAACAGGCGACGGGAACTGGTGGCCGATTCTTTGATGCTCCATGGCAGCCAGAAACCCAGCAAATTTTTGGTTCCATCGGACTCGTCCTCGTAAGCCAAGTCGGCTTCACCCAAAGCTGTTTTATGAGTCAAGAATGTTTTGTTTTTTGTGATCGGCATTGATGCCATTCGTTTGACCGCGTCTGTCGGAGTTTCTGAGGTCTCAGTTTTCTCTATCCATATGTTTGAGATAGGAACATCAACCTCGCGAAGAAATGACGCAATGCTGTTGGCGTGAATATCTCCGTTCCCGGCAAGTTCCTGTGCGGCTTCGGACATGCTAAACATGCCAGTCAGCATTAATCGACTCGATTTTGTAATCCAGTCAAATGGCGCTCTGAACTGAACAAACTCTTCGCTGCTATTTGCAACGACTTGGGCAATAAACAGCAGCTTAGGCGGTGTCAATTTTTTCCATACTTCAAGAATGTCTTCGCCCAGGCTCTCTTTCAGTTGATCGCCAAAGCCGTAGGTTTCTCCTTGCTCTGTATGTTGCCGCTCATAAAGCAGCGACTCACGCCCTTTGGGGAAGGCCAACAGTTTTTCACCCACGATGCGCTCACTGGTTACTGCCAGATTGAACTGGTAGCGCATCCCTGAATGGATGAAGTGCAGCTCAAACAAACTTGGTTGATCCGCAAGTTCTGCGTCAAATCGAAACGGGACTACGGGCAGCGCAATGTCTCGTGTACTGGGCTCACGATTAGCAATCTCTTGCACAACACTCAACGCCTTGAGCAAGTTGCTTTTGCCCGACGCGTTTGGGCCGTAGATCACAGCCACCTTGAGCAGATCAGGAAACTTCTCGCCCGTGAGCTCCGGATCGAAGACGTTTTCGCGCTTGCGCAGGCGCGGCGTGGCCACCATGGACAGCGTTTGACGCTCCCGGAAAGAACGGAAGTTGCTCACTGAGAATTCGATCAACATGTAGAAATCTCGCAGTAAATGTGATAACAAGCTTGATATTTAAGCACAAATGGTGTTTATGTGAAGATTTTTTGTATTTCATTGAAATCTCTTCTGATCGCCAAACTGAACCCCAATACCCAGGTCACATCAGCCCAGTCTCCCTGAGCCGTACCGCCACTCCTGTCCTGAACCCGTCAACTTGATCGCATGGCGACAACTGTCTTCACAACGACCGATGCTTGCGCGGCAGGGAACAGCACGCCAACACCGTCCCCGCTTTTTAATGGCTGTTTAGCGCTTGATTGACGAACACCGGGCGATCACAGCCCCAGCGTCTGCCAAACCTGCTCCACCCGCGCCGTCACCTCGGCACTCATGGTCAACGGCTTGCCCCATTCGCGGGTTGTCTCCCCGGGCCACTTGTTGGTGGCGTCGATGCCCATCTTGCTGCCCAGGCCGCTCACCGGCGAGGCAAAGTCGAGGTAGTCAATCGGCGTGTTGTCGGCCAGCAGGGTGTCGCGCACCGGGTCAACGCGGGTGGTGATGGCCCAGATGACTTCTTTCCAGTCGCGCGGGTTGACGTCGTCGTCCACCACCACAATGAACTTGGTGTACATGAACTGACGCAAAAAACTCCAGATGCCAAACATGATGCGCCGCGCGTGGCCGGGATAGGCCTTTTTGATGCTGACCACCGCCATGCGGTAACTGCAACCCTCGGCGGGCAGATAAAAGTCGGTGATCTCGGGGTACTGGCGTTGCAGCAGCGGCACAAACAGCTCGTTCAAAGCCAGCGCCAGCATGGCCGGCTCATCGGGCGGCTTGCCGGTGTAGGTGGAATGGTAAATGGCATCGCGGCGCAGCGTGATGCGCTCGATGGTGAAGACCGGAAACTCGGCTTGCTCGTTGTAATACCCGGTGTGATCGCCAAACGGGCCTTCCAGGGCGTGCTCGAAGCCGCTTTTATGGGTCGCATCCGGGTTGATGTAGCCTTCCAGCACGATCTCGGCAAAGGCGGGCACACGCAGCTTGCTGCCCAACGCCCGGGCCACCTCCGTGCGGCTGCCGCGCAACAGGCCGGCAAACTGGTATTCACTCAAACTGTCGGGCACCGGGGTGACCGCGCCCAGAATGGTGGCCGGATCAGCACCCAGTGCCACACACACCGGGTAGGGCTGGCCGGGGTGAAGCTGGGCGTGGTCTCTGAAGTCCAACGCGCCACCGCGGTGCGCCAGCCAGCGCATGATGACCTTGTTGCGGGCGATGACCTGCTGGCGGTAGATGCCCAGGTTTTGCCGCGCCTTGTGCGGGCCCTGGGTGATGACCAGCCCCCAGGTGATGAGTGGAGCCACGTCACCCGGCCAGCAGTGCTGAACAGGCAGTTTTGACAAATCCACGTCCGCACCTTCCCACACCACTTCCTGGCACGGCGCGCTGCCCAGCTCTTTGGGAGACATGCTCCACAGGGTTTTGACCAGACTGCGCATACCCACCAACTCTTTGAACCCCTTGGGTGCTTCAGGCTCTTTGAGGCTGGCCAACACGTGGCCAAACTGGCGCAGTTCGCCGGGATCACTCACACCCATGCCCAGGGCAACACGGCGCGTCGTGCCAAACAGGTTGCCCAGTACCGGGATGCTGTGGCCGCTGGGGTGCTCGAACAGCAGCGCCGGGCCACCGGCGCGCAACACCTTGTCGCACAGCGCGGTCATCTCCAGGTAGGGTGATACCTCGGCGCGCACGCGCTTGAGCTCGCCAACTTGTTCGAGCTGGGTAATGAATTCACGCAAGTCGCGGTAGGTCATGTGATCCCTTGAATGTCATTACGGGCCCGACCCGCAATCCATGGCTCCCGGATGCTGCAACCCCGGACTTGATCCGGGGACGGAATGACAGTCGCCGGGCGTGGATGCCCCCGGATCGCAGTCCGGGGCAGGCTTGTCGTGACCCGGCATGACAACAGGGGGCAGTCCAGCCCAGCGCGGTGCGTCGGGCTGCGGCAGGCCGAGTAGATCAATGACGCGGCTGACGCTGTGGTCCACCATGTCGGCAATACTTTGCGGGCGCTGGTAGAAGCCGGGCACCGGCGGGAAGATGATGCCGCCCATCTCGGTGACGCTGGTCATGTTGCGCAGGTGCGCCAGGTTCAAAGGCGTTTCGCGCACCAGCAAAATCAACCGGCGGCGCTCTTTGAGCATCACATCGGCGGCGCGGGTGATCAGGTTGTCCGACAGGCCCAGCGCCACTGCCGCCAGGGTGCGCATGGAGCACGGCGCCACCACCATGCCGTCACACTGGAACGAGCCGCTGGCAAGCGCTGCGCCCACGTCATGCACCGGGTACGCCATATCAGCTAGCGCCTCAACCTCGGCGCGAGGCATGTTCAGCTCTTGTTGCACATTGAGCCAACCGGCGTCAGACACCACCAGATGCGTTTGCACGCCGTCCATGGCGCGCAGCATTTGCAGCAGGCGCACGCCATAGATGGCGCCGCTGGCGCCCGAGATAGCCACAACAACACGCTGAAAACGTGCTGGCGCGAGCAACCGGGATGCCGGGTCGTGGCCCGGCATGACAACACTTTTCATCGCGTCAACGCGGCTTCAGGCTGCCCAGGCGCGACTTGAAATGCTCGCGCGCCTGCGCCAGCACATGGCGCGGGTGCAATTGCGCCAGGTTGAACACCGGCAACTCGATCGCGTCGATGGTGTTTTTGACCAGCAAGCCCAGCTCGGTGTCGCCTTCCATGGCCAGGCGGCGGTTGAAAAACAGCGTGTCGGGGTCTTCCTGGCGGCGTGCCAGCAGCACAAAGTCGTTGGCGCTGGCGCTGATGGTCAGGTCCGCCGCACCCTTGTTCTGGCACGCAACAAAGCGGCTGCCGCGCCATTCAAAGTCAAACGTCCACTGCGCATCAAGCACACACAAGCGCAGCTTCTTGCCAACCAGCAGTTGCGTCACGTCAGGTGCCAGTTTTTTGGCCAGGGCCACATTCAGACCGGTGACAAACAGGAACGAGCCGGGGTAAGCGGGCAGACGACCCAGCATCTGGCCGACCGGTTTAGGGATGAGGAAAGGGGCGGCGGTCATGACGGTGTCCTTTGCGCTGACAGTGGTGACAACTAACGGGGAAAATCGTTTGTCATGCCGGACCTGATCCGGCATCCATGAATTGGGGTCATGGATTGCGGGTCAAGCCCGCAATGACAGCATTCTTTCATGCTTCGGGCGCACTGGTAGGCCATGAAAGTTAAACCAGTTCCAGTCCGGGCATGCCATACCAGTAGCCATTGCAGGCCTGCGCTGGCATCAGCGTGGTAAGTTCGGCGTTGGCATCGGTGGCGCCGAGCTGGCCCATCATCACCCCATGGAACAGTTCCAGGATTCGCACCGAGTGCTGCGACTGCGGGCTGACGCGCAGTACATCGACGCCCATGCTTTGCATGGCGGGTAACTCGGGCAGCAGGTTGTGCACGCGCGCCGACTGGGTCTGGATGCCGTTGAGCACCAGGAAGGCTTCGTCCTCACGCGTGCGCATCAGCAGGCCGTCGGGGTGCTCAACGCACTTGAACTGGCAGTCGTCCTTGGGCAGGTTGCAGTGGCGTGCGGTAAAGCAACGCGCGGAAAAAGCCAGCGGCATGCGGCCATAGGCGAATATTTCGGTTTGCAAGCCTGCGGGTCGGTCTCTTTGAATCAGCGCCAGGTCGTTACCACTCATTTCCAGCGGCGCCACCCAGCGCTGAATGCCCAGCGGGGTCATCCACTGTAATGTGGGCAGGTTGTAGATGTTGAGATGCGGCCCGGCGACAAACGGCGCTTTGCCTTCCAGGCAGTGCACCGCACCCATGTCGTTGGCTTCCACCATGAACTGACCGTTGTCGGCAATCTTGTGCAGCACCGTCACGTCGGCACCGGATTCGATCAGCACCTGGGTTGAGAGCACCACCTCTTTGCCGGCCTCACGCAGCGCCGTGGCGATGTCAAACCAGTCGGCCAGGCGCAGTTCATGGCGACGCGAACACACCACTTCGCCTAAATAGACGATGTCCACCGGGCTAGCGGCCACGGCTTCGTAAAAGGCCAGCACCTCGTCGCGCGGCCAGTAGTAAAGAAGGGGTCCCAAAGACAACTTCACAGAACATCCCCTAACTAGTTGAGGACAGAGCAAAGTTCACTGCGTGTAACTCTTGGTCTGTCCCGCAAGAATTGAACAAAAGTTTCATTTCCATGGCCTGTGGTAGGCACCCAAAGTATGTTGCTGACCCTCTGCCACTTTGTCCAGATCTGTAAACCAGGCCGGTTTGGCGCTGTAGCGGTGCGGGTTGTCGCGACAACTGTCGATGGCGGCGCGCCACACCTTGGTGACCTGCGCCACATAAGCCGGGCTGCGCTGGCGGCCTTCGATCTTGATGGCGCTCACACCAATTTTCATCAGCTCGGGCAACAAGGATAAGGTGTTCAGGCTGGTGGGTTCTTCGATGGCGTAGTAGTTGTGGTCTTCGCCCACGTCAAAGCGGCCCTTGCACAAGGTGGGGTAGCCGGCGTTTTCACCGGGGGCATAGCGGTCGATCAGCACGCCGTTCAGGCGCGACTCGCGACCCTGCGGTGTTTCGACCCAACGCACCGCTTTGGGCGGCGAACAGACTCCGTTGGTGTTGGGCGCTTCGCCGGTAACGTAGCTGGAAAGCGCGCAGCGGCCTTCAACCATCACACACAGGCTGCCAAAGCCAAACACTTCAATCTCGACTTTGGATCTTTCCAGCACCTGTTCCACCTGTGCCAGCGACAGCACGCGCGGCAGCACGGCACGCGCAATGCCAAAGTGCTGGTAGTAAAAATCCAGCGCCTCGTAGTTGGTGGCCGAGCCTTGTACCGACAGGTGCAGGCGCAACTGCGGTTGATGTTTGACGGCATAAGCCATCATGCCGGGGTCGGCCAGGATGACGGCATCGACACCACTGTGCGCGGCGCGATCGACAGCGCGTTGCCACAGGTCGGCCTTGGCCGCTTGCGGGTAGGTGTTGAGCGCCACAAACACCTTGCGGTGGCGGTCGTGCGCGTAGCGGATGCCGGCCTCGATGGCGGTTTCGTCAAAGTTCAGCCCGGCAAAGTTGCGCGCGTTGGTGGCATCGCGAAAGCCCAGATAGACGCAATCGGCGCCGTGATCAACAGCGGCTTTTAGCGCGGGCAGACTGCCAGCCGGGCAAACCAGCTCCATCGCAGCGGGGGACTGGGCAACGCCAGGTTGGCGCACGGAATCATCAACAACAGAATTCATACGGACAAGCGGCGGCGTGCGCAGACTACGCATTTAAAGTGAAGCCGCGTAGGCTAACCAAGTCGGCCAGCGCGGTAAATGATGTAAATCAATCATTTCATCATTTCAGAGGCCTCAATTCAACCATCAGCCCCAAGCCCAGGATTTATTGCTAGACTTCGCACCTTGGCGGGGGGGTAGCTCAGTTGGGAGAGCGCTACGTTCGCAATGTAGAGGTCGTGAGTTCGATCCTCATCCTCTCCACCACCATTTCAAAGCCTAGGGGCTCGTAAAGCAATACTTTACGAGCCCCAACTGTTTTCAGTTGGGGCTTTTTGGAAATTCCCTGAATTTTCAAAAGCGACGGCAGTTGTTCCGTGCGTGTCGGTTCATACTGGAATAATACGCACAGCCATTGTTTGATCGCCACCCCATCATCGCCCATCATGAACTTCACGCCCGCGCATTTCGCCGATCCGCAAAGCCGTCTGAGCTGCTATGAGCCGACACTGGCAGACCACGCCCTGCATGATTTGGCGCTGGCATGCCTGCGCAGCGGCGAGCTCGATGAGCAGGGTTTGCTTGACGCGTTTACCGCGTCCAGTTTGCCGCAACGTGTTGTTCGCGTGGTGATGATTTTGTACGGCGCAGCTCAACCCAGAATCTTGGTGTCGCGCGCCACCCAGGCGGATGCGCCCGCTGGTGTCGGTTTTGTGGAAGTGATCAAACGGCTGGTGGCGCATCCGCGGCGCGCCCAGATGGACGCCAACAGCATGCGGCTACAGCTCGATCTGGTGCTGGAGCCACCGGTCTCGGTCAATTTTTTTGCCATGGGCATGTCGCAGCCAGGCGACCGCCATTTCGAAATTGGTGTCGATGGCCTGCTGATTCAGGGCGCTGACGCAAAGCTCCACATTTTTCCGCCCGGTGATGGTTATGTGCGCTCGGTCATGTCAATGGCGCAATTGCGTGACTACCTGACACGGGTCTATGGCGAGGACTATCTGCGGGCTTGCCGGTTTCAGCGTTTTCGCTCTACCAGCTTAATTTCTAGCGCTAGTGGTTGGCGTATGTTGTATCGCGGCCATCCGGTGGTGGGGCCCCTGACACGCAAAAAAATTGAGCACGCGCTCGAGTTGGCGGTGGGGCACATCCAATTGACCCAGCAGGATGATGGCAAATTTTTATACTATTACGACGCAGCGCTCGACTCGCGACGCGACCATGAGCACCCCGGGCGCGACGTGGTTAAAAACCCGTACTACAACATCCTGCGTCATGGTGGCGGCGCTCTCACCTGCCTATTCCACGAAAAGTTCTGCCACCTTGACAACACCTGGTCCAACATCACCCGCGCCATTGACTATCTTGTGGCGCAGGCGCGCCAGCAAGCCTACCCAGGCCAGACCGGGGCCTACATTTACAGTGAGAAAAAAGCCAAACTGGGCGGCACCGGTATCGCGCTGTATTTGCTGGCGCAGTACCAAAAGGTGTCGGGTGACGCCCAATACCGTCAATGGGCCGACCAAATGGCTTGCCACCTGGTCAATCAGATCACGGCCAGTGGTGAATTTATTTACTACAACATCTACCTCGACCAGCCGGTCTCGGAGGCTGAAAACGCCAGCCATTTTTCATTCTTTTACCCCGGCGAGGCGGTGTGTGGACTGGCGGCCTATTTACACCTGCTAACCGCTGAGCAGCGCGCCCCGATTTTTGACAAGCTGCGTTTGGCGTTGCAATTCTTGCTGGTGCAGCGCCCGCTGGTGCGGGCCAGTGAATACAGTGTGTTGCCGTCCGATGGTTGGCTGATGATGGGCATCATGGAGTTGTGGGACTTTGAGGCCATGCGCGACCCGCTGTACAGCGATTTTGTGTTTTCTGATGCGCGCAAGATGATCGACCATATGTACAAGGTGTCGGACGCGCCCTACCCGGACTATGCGGGTGGTTTTTATTACAACTTTGGCGACTACCCCTACGCCGATGGCGCGCGTTGCGAAGGCTTGCTGGGCGCCTACGAGTTGGCGGTCAAGATGAACGACACCCAGACCGCTCAAGAGCTGTGGCAAGCGATCCGTTTGGCGGCCTGGGCTTTGTTGCACTTGGTCAACACAGAGGATTCAATTTACTTTGCGCCCAAACCGGCACTGGCCCTGGGTGGCATTCGTTTCAAATACACGCGTCAGTGGTTTCGCATCGACACCATTCAGCATGTTGCCTCGTTTTTTGCCAAGCTGCTGCCACATTGGGACGCCAACCAGGCGCCGCCGCCGCCGCCAGACATGACCAACTTGGTCAAACCTCAAAATGAGGCTGTTTAACCACGACATCCGCAGCAGTGGACCGGTCAGCCTGGGTCTGGGCCGGATGTATGCGGCGCGTGCGTTGTGCATCACGGCCCAAGACGATGTGATTCAACTGCCCGCCGAATTGAAAAAACACTGGAACTTTATCCAGGCGCACTATGCCAGGGTGGGGCTTGAATGTTGTCATGAGGTGGTTTGGGATTTGCGTCTGGAACAAACGCGCAACTTCCCTGATGCCCAATTGTCCTGTTTTTATTTTGGAGAGCGGGAAAATTATTTCCGTAAAAATGACAGAAGATTAAAAATAACAACATTACTCAACTCAAAAAATAACTTGATTGAGTTGGCCAAGCGTAAAAATATAAAAACACCGCAAACCGTTTGTTTTGATTCCAAAGATTTATTTATCAGCACCCATGATATACAGTATCCGGTCTATTTGAAACCTTCCATTTCGACTTCTGGCTTGGGAATTGTGCGTTGTAATAATCAAAAGCAACTTTCTGAATCCGTTGCGGCTTTGAACAAGGGTGTTGCATTTCAGGTGCAATGTGCGGTAGATACTGAGTTATTTTCAAGTTATCAATTTGAAGTGATTGATGGTAACGCCAAAATTCTTCTGATTTCAGATCAAATTATTTCTGCAAACGCCCATGTCGGCAACCGTTATCCAGCATGTTATGAGAATGAAATTTTTCTGCTGGATTTAGCCAACTATGCTGTTGATGAAGGCATTGAGGACATTTTCGGTTTTGACGTGGCCGTGTCGAATGGACCGCATGGTAGGGTCTATGACTTGATAGAATGTAACCCACGGTTTACTGCTGCCACCTATCCTGCATTGGTCGCAAGAAAGCTAAATATCAATTCCTGGATGTCTTTGATCATTGAAGTTCCATTTAAAACTTTTGATCAATTTGACATCAAGGATATTGAATATCAAAGCAAAACACAGCAGGGTTTGATTCTGATCAGTTGGGGCACCATCGAGTACGGGCGACTGATGGTCATGGTGGTCGGCACGCCGCAGCAGCAATTGGCGCTGGTGAACCAGATTAGGTACCGACTTCAGGCAGTGCGCCAAACGGGTCAGCCACGCATTTTTTTAACTGCTGAACAAATTTCACAAGTTACCGGCGGTGAATGGAAGCATTGTGATCCTGACAGATTGACATTGACTGGCATCAACCATTATTTTCCTTATGCTGAGGCCGGAGATTTATTTTTCGACCTGAGAAAACCTGAAGAAATAGAAAAGGATAAAGATGGTTTGCATCTGGCCAGAGTATTAAAAAAGAACGTCAGTGCGTTGGTCATCGACAGAGAATGCAGCACCAACATCAGTGCCCCAGTATTGGTGGTCAGTAACCCTGTCAAGGCACTGCAGGACATGGCTGTCGCAACCAGTCTTCAGTTTGACGGTATCAAAGTCCAGGTCATTGGATCGCACGGTAAAACGGGCTTCAAAACCCAGTTGCATCATCTCATGCAAGGTCAATTGCGCGTCCATGCGCACCGGGACAGTGCAAATTTGCAAAATCCGGTGTGGCGGGCGTTGGCGTCAATACCGCAAGATACCCAGGTCGTAATTATTGAAACAGCGATACCGACGGCATTCGCCGGCGTCGATCGTGCTTTATATATTCGACCGAACTATATTATTTTGACTGGCATTGGTTTTGAACATTTGTCGAGTCACAAAACATTGGACAATTTGATTGTCAATAAAGTATCCAGCTTGAAATATTTGCGGCCGGGTGGGAGTGTATTGCTGAATACCGATGATGCTTATTTTGAACAGGTTTTGGCAGAGGTTAAAAAAGTATCTAAGTGCAAAATTTATACCTTTGGCTCAAATGAAGAAAACAGTGGCCATTTGATCAAGGCTGTTTTCGATGGTTTTCAATGGCATATCAAGGCACGGATTCTTGATGTGGTGGTTGAATACTGTGTTCCTTTACCTGAAAATTATGCACCTTTGGCTTCGGTCAGTGTTTTGCTGATGGCGAAATTATTGGGCTGTGATCTTCATCAGTGTACTGCGCGCTACCCAAGTTACCAGCACTTTGAAAGTAGCGGTAATTTGTATGAGGTGAGTCTGACAAGCGGTCGGTTTCAGGTTTATGACCAGAGTCGGCGCGGTGAGTGGAAGGGGTTTTTGTCGATGTTTGAGCTGATGTCGCGTTTCAAACCTGAGCGCCAGGGCAGAAAAGTTGCCGTCATCAGCGAGCTGATCAACCAGCAAGATAACCCGAATGCACCGATTGATTTGCTGGAGATGAGGACGGCCATGGCGCGCGCCGGGATCGACGCCCTGTTTACCGTTGCCAATTTCAAAGACCACGCTTTGGCCTTTCCTGACGGCGTGAACTGGATCGCCCATGAAGCCGACAGCGCTGCCATTCATGCCAGCGTACTGGGCTATGTGTCCGACGATGATGTGGTTTTTGTGCGCGGGGTTGAAAAATCACGGTTGGACAAGTTGGTGCAGGCTTTGCTTGCGCGGGGCTTGTCTGTCAAAAAGTTGTTTTGATCATGAGCTGGCGCTTCGACTTGTCCCTATCACGCTGGCTGGTCGCCGGGTTGGTGCTGGCGGTGGCGACTGGCCCTGCCACGGCCGATTGGAAAGCGCCCCGAGAAGCGCTGGCGCTACGGTATGTGACAGGTGATATCCGAATTTTTGACGCGCCGCCGTCCGGGCAATTGTCGGATGCGGCGCTGGCGCAATTGACCCAACAGTTTGAGCGCGCCAATGTGCTTTATTCCACCCAGGTGGGCCTGCTGCCACCACTGCAAAGCAGCAAGTACCGGGCGGCCAAGTCGATTGATGTGCATCTGTTGCCGTTAACCAGACAAATGGGCAGCGCCGGTGATGCCGTGGTCAGCTACCGTTACCAACTGGCCTCTGCACCTGCCGCAGCCTTGACCATCAGTTTGTCCATCCGTTGGCAACCCGGCAATCTGACGCCCGAGCATGAGTTGTTTCACAGTTACCAATACGCCTACACCTATTTCAAAAATGCCTGGTTTCTGGAAGGCATGGCACGCAGTGTTCAGGCCTGGTTTGGCTCGGCGCAGACGCTACAGCAGGTAACAAGCGGTCAGCCGGCTTTGCCAGCCAATGTAGAAGCCATCAACGCTTTGCTGAAAAAGTCTTACGACGCCGCGCCTTTTTGGACTCGCTTGCGCTGGTTATGTGACCCAACTTGTGCGCTGCCACCCGTGGCGACGGCAACACAGGGGCCGGCCTGCGGTGGGCATCTGGTTAAAGCCGTGCTGGAAGAATTTCAGACTGCGGACCCTTTGGCAGCCAAAGCGCGTGGCCTTGAACCACCAAACTGGAGCGAACAGGAACAGCGCTCGGCCCAAAACAACCCCTGGATGCTAGAGGCGCTGTCAAAAGCCATCGTGCGCCAGTGCCCGCTGGCAAGCCAGCCCGAGTTGGCTGAATTTACGCGTGTGCTGCGGCAATGGACAAAAATTGGCAGCCAACCCACTGCAGCATTCAGGCCAGCGAAGGCCTACGGCTGGATGCCCATCGTGCCTCAACAGGATCTGCAAGCGCCTGTAAATTGATGATGGTTTTGGCCTGTAGCGCTTGTGTCGTAAGCGCAAGACGCTATTATTTTTTTGACTAAAACCTTTTTCGCACCATCAAATTTTCCTATTTGTTGAGAACTATTCGCATTGGCGTGATAATGCCGACTATCTTGATCAACCAGGCGGATCGCTCCATGAAGTCTTTTTCCAAAATTGCCGCACTCGCCCTGACGCTGCTGGCAGCGGCGGTCAGCGCACAGCCGGTGGTTGTTTATTCGGCCCGCAACGAGCAGTTGATCAAGCCTCTGTTTGACCTTTATACCCAGCAAACCGGCGTGCCGGTGCAGTTCATTACCGGCAGCGAAGGCCCGCTGCTGGCGCGTCTGCGCGCCGAGGGCAAATCCACCCCGGCCGATGTGCTACTGACGGTCGATGCCGGTAATCTGTGGCAAGCCGCCAACGAGGGGCTGCTGCGCCCGGTGCAGTCCCCGGCCTTGCAGGCCAACGTGCCAGCACACCTGCGCGACCCGGACGGCGCCTGGTTTGGTCTGTCGGTGCGCGCACGCGTGATCGTCTATAACACCGCCCACGTCAAGCCGCAGCAGCTTTCGACCTACGAAGCCCTGGCGCAACCGCAGTGGCATGGCCGCCTGTGTCTGCGCACGTCCAAGAAGGTCTATAACCAGAGCCTGGTGGCGATGCTGATTGCCGAACACGGCGAGCCTGCCACCCAAACCATCGTGCAAGGCTGGGTCGGTAATCTGGCGACACCGGTGTTTGCCGACGACACCAAGGCGATTGAGGCGGTGGCGGCCGGGCAGTGCGACGTGACACTGGTCAATACCTATTATTTTGGCCGCCTCAAAGCCGCCAAACCAGACTTACCGGTGGCGATTTTTTGGCCGAATCAAAGTTCGATCAACGCCAAGTCAGGCGTGCACGTCAACGTCTCAGGCGCCGGAGTCACCAGCCACGCCAAAAACCCGCAGGGTGGCCAGAAGCTGATTGAGTGGCTGGCGTCTGACAAAGCGCAAAGCCTGTTTGCCGACAGCAATCTTGAATACCCGGTCAACCCGCGCGTGCCGCCAGCACCAGCGGTGGCTGCCTGGGGCAACTTCAAGCAAAACGCGTTGAACGTCAAAGAGGCTGGCGCGCGGCAAGCGCAGGCCGTCAAATTGATGGACCGCGCAGGTTACCGTTAACTGGCCAACAAGTCACCCTGACGCATGAAAATAGGTTTGTCGTTACCAGCCGCTGAATGGGGGTCAGAGCCCAATTCGGTACACCAGCTTTGCCAAGCTCAACTATCTTGCCCTGAATTGGGGTCTGACCCCCCTTCAGCTACCGTCCGCGCAAAAACGGCCGCCACCGGCCTTTCACTGGGCGAGGGGTGGGGCTGGCTGCCGCTGGCCAGCGTCGTAGCCGCTCTGGTGGCGCTGCCGATCGGGGTCAGCTTGCTGGCGTTTGCCGACGTCCAGACCGACATCATCGAGCACTTGGGCACCTATGTGCTGCCCGATTTGTTGCGCAACACGCTGGCTTTGCTGCTGGGCGTAGGGACCGGCGTGACCGTGCTGGGAGTGTCGCTGGCGGCGCTGGTCGCGCTGTGTGAATTTCCTGGGCGGCGCTGGCTGGAATGGGCGTTGATGCTGCCACTGGCGCTGCCCGCCTACGTCAGCGCGTTTGTGGCCATCGACTTGCTGGACTACAGCGGCCCATTGCAAAGCTGGCTGCGCGCCAGTTGGGGTGTGGTGCAGTTGCCTGACATCCGCAGCACCGGTGGCGTCATTTTGGTGCTGTCACTGGCGTTGTATCCGTACGTCTATCTGGTTGCTAAAAACGCATTTGTCTCGCAAGGCACGCAGGCGCTGGAGGCGGCCCAGATGCTGGGCCTGCCGCACTGGCGCGGCTTCATACAGGTGGCGTTGCCGATGGCGCGACCGTGGATAGCCGCTGGCTTGCTGCTGGCTTTGATGGAAACTTTGGCCGACTTCGGCACCATGGCGGTGTTCAACTTTGACACCTTTACCACCGCGATCTACAAGGCATGGTACGGCCTGTTTTCTCTGCCTGCCGCAGCGCAGTTGTCGTGCATCTTGCTGCTGTTTGTGCTGGTATTGGTGGTCGTTGAACAGCGCTCGCGCCGGGGTATGCGTTTCGTGGCGGTCGGGCGCAGCACGCGCACCCGGCGCCAGCGGCTTTCACCGGTGCAGGCCGCCTTGACACTGTTTTACGCAAACCTTGTATTGCTGCTGGCGTTTGCCGTGCCAATGGTGCAGTTGCTGCGCTGGGGCTTTGCCAGCGCAACTGACGACCTGGACGCGCGCTACTGGGGTTTTCTGTGGCATTCGGTGCTGCTGGCAACGCTCGGCGCTGCGCTGGTGGTGGGCGTGGCATTGGCGCTGGCCTACGCCGGCCGACAGCGCCCGGGCACGACGATGACGTGGTTGCAACGCCTGGCCACACTGGGCTACGCTTTCCCCGGCGCGGTGCTGGCAGTTGGCTTGTACATACCGGTGGCGGCGCTGGACGGCTGGTTGTCGGCGCAGTGGCTGCACTGGACGGGCTGGGAGACCACGGGTTGGCTCAAGGGCACACTGCTGGTGATGCTGTTGGCCTACCTGGTGCGGTTTTTAGCGGTGGCGTTTCAGCCGATCGGCAGCGGCTTGCTGCGCCTGGGCAGAAACGTTGATGAAGCCGCGCACACACTGGGCGTGCATGGCAGTTCGTTGCTGGCGCGGGTGCACTGGCCGGTCTTGCGACTGAGCCTGCAGACGGCGGCGGTGCTGACCTTTGTCGATATCGTCAAAGAAATGCCGATCACCTTGATGACGCGCCCGTTCGGCTGGGACACGCTGGCGGTGCGTATTTTTGAAATGACCTCGGAAGGCCAATGGCAGCGCGCCGCCTTGCCGGCGCTGGCGATTGTGCTGGTGGCGCTGCTGCCGATGCTGCTGCTGGCCAGCCGCAAGGAGAACAGGCATGAAGCCTGAGATGACGGAACTGGAACTGACTGCGGTGGCGCAGTCGTATTCCAGCCAACGCGTGATCGACAGTTTGACGTTTGCGCTCAATCGGGGCGACATTGGCTGCCTGGTTGGTGCCTCGGGTTGCGGCAAGACCACCGCGTTGCGTTGCATTGCCGGGTTCGAACCGATCAACGCGGGTGAGATTCGCATTGGCGGCAAGTCTGTCAGCCGACCGGGCTGGACACTGCCGGCGCAGCAGCGCAGGGTTGGCATGGTGTTTCAGGACTACGCGCTATTTACCCACCTGAGCGTGGCGCAGAACATCGCGTTTGGCCTACGCCAACTGCCGCGTGACGCGCAGCGCAACCGGGTCGCGCAACTGCTTGATTTGGTTGGCTTGCGCGACCAAGCCGAGCGCCAGATGCATCAGCTCTCGGGTGGGCAACAGCAGCGCGTGGCGCTAGCGCGCGCGCTGGCACCACGGCCGCAGTTGCTGCTGATGGACGAGCCGTTTTCGAACCTGGACGTGGCGCTACGTGAACGCCTGTCGGCCGAGGTGCGCACCATCCTCAAGGCCGAAGGCAGCACCGCGCTGATCGTGACGCACGACCAGCATGAAGCGTTCGCGCTGGCCGACTGGGTCGGTGTGATGGAGCAGGGCCGCATCGCCCAGTGGGACACGCCGTACAACCTGTACCACCGGCCGGTCGATCGGTTTGTGGCTGACTTCATCGGGCAGGGCACGCTGCTGCCCGGTCAGGTGCTCACTGGCTGCCAGATCGGTACCGAGCTGGGCGTGCTGGACGGCCTGCTGGCATCAGCTCCGGCAGAGGCGGATACGCGCGTATTGAGTGACGTTGCTGCGAGCGGGCCGCACTGCGCCTTCAGTGGCGCGGTAGATGTGCTGTTGCGCCCCGACGATGTGGTGCACGACGACGCCAGCCCCTTGCTGGCCGAAGTGGCCCACAAGGCGTTTCGCGGCGCCGAGTTTTTGTACACGCTGACCTTGCCCAGTGGCCAGCAAGTGCTGTCGCTGGTGCCGTCGCACCATGACCACGCCATCGGCGAAAAGATTGGCATCAAGCTCGCCGCCGACCACGTGGTAGCGTTTCGGCGGGTGGCCGATACGCCAGTTGCTCCTGTTGCGCTTACCGGCTACTCGGAAAACTAAACAGCGCCCCCTCACGCACCCCCGCACTCGGCCAGCGTTGGGTGATGGTTTTGCGCTTGGTGTAAAAGCGCACTGCATCCGGCCCGTAGCCGTGCAAATCGCCAAACAGGCTGCGCTTCCAGCCACCAAAGCTGTGGTACGCCACCGGCACCGGTAACGGCACGTTGATGCCCACCATGCCGACCAGAATGTTGTCAGAAAAATAGCGTGCGGCCTCGCCGTCGCGGGTGAAGATGCAGGTGCCGTTGCCGTATTCGTGCGCATCGATCAAGTCCATCGCCTCTTGCAGCGTTTCAACGCGCACCACGCCCAGCACCGGACCGAAGATTTCTTCCTGGTAGGTCACCATGCCGGGCTTGACGTTGTCAAACAGGCAGGCGCCCAGAAAGTAGCCTGATTCATGGCCGGGCACACTGACACCGCGGCCATCCACCACCAGGGTGGCGCCTTCTTTGACACCCTGATCGACATATCCTTTGACCTTCTCGAAATGGGCCTTGGTCACCAAGGGGCCCATGTCGCAACTGGCTTGCGTGCCGGGGCCGACTTTCATTTTGGCAATCTCAACCTCCAGCCCGGCAATCACCGCATCAGCCGTGGCGTCGCCCACCGCCACCACCAGCGGGATCGCCATGCAGCGCTCTCCACACGAACCGTAAGCCGCCCCCATCAAGGCGTTGACGGCGTTGGGGATATCGGCATCGGGCATCACCACGGCGTGATTTTTGGCACCGCCCAGCGCCTGCACCCGCTTGCCATGACTACAGCCGGTGCTATAAATATATTCAGCAATCGCGGTCGAGCCGACAAAGCTGATGGCCTTGACAAGCGGATCGGTCAACAAGGCATCGACCGCCTCCTTGTCGCCGTGCACCACGTTGAGCACGCCCGGCGGCAAGCCCGCTTGCAGCGCCAGCTCTGCCACCAGCAAGGCGCTGGACGGGTCGCGCTCGGACGGCTTCAAAATGAACGTGTTGCCGCAGGCCACCGCCATCGGCCACATCCACAGCGGCACCATCACCGGAAAGTTGAACGGCGTGATGCCAGCACACACCCCCAGTGCCTGGAATTCGCTCCAACTGTCCATGCTGGGGCCGACGTTTTTGCTGTGCTCGCCCTTGAGCAGTTCGGGCGCGTAAGACGCGTATTCCACATTCTCAATACCGCGTTGCAATTCACCCAGCGAGTCGCTCAGTACCTTACCGTGCTCGGCGGTGACCAACGCGCAGATGGCGTCGGCGTTTTGTTCCAGCAGCACCTTCAGGTTGCTCATGACCCGGGCGCGCTTCAAAGGCGGCGTGTTGCGCCAAGCCGGGTAGGCGGCTTGGGCGTTGGCAATCGCCGTCTCCACCGTGAGTTTTTCGGCCAGCAGCACGCGTTTTTCAGCGCAGCCGGTGGCGGGGTTGAACACTTCAGCGGTGCGGCTGCCGCCGGGTGTGCGCTGGCCGTTGATCAGGTGAGGGATGGTAGGGAGGGTGATCGGCATGGTGATGGTCTCAAAACTGTTATGAATAAAATATGGCTCTAGTCCTTGTGGCGCCTGCGCAAACAGCTATCAGGTTAATAGTGATTCAGACACCAGCGCAGCCATCTCTGCCGCCTGACTGCTCGGCTCCTGGTGCAGCCCATTGACGACGCCAGCACGGTCTGACACGTTGCGATTCTGGCTGACTTTCCATTTACCTGTGAGGGCTTCTATGGTGACTTCTATGCCCACAATCGCGCGCAGCGTCTGCGCCACGTAGTCGGCAGGCGCGTCGCTCACTTGCCAGGGCGCAGCGCGTGTGCCTTCTTGCGAATGGGTCAGCGCAGTCACCTGCGCGCGCAGCCAGTCGGCATCGTCGATGACGCGCAAAATGCCTCGCGCCTGCACCACCACGTAGTTCCAGGTGGGCACCACCTTGCCGTGTTCGGCCTTGGCCGGGTACCACGACGGCGTGATGTAAGCCTGCGGCCCGCGGAACACCACCAGCACCGGGGTGTTGGCGGCGCGCTGCCACAGCGGATTGGCACGCGCCACGTGTGCGCGCAAGGTGTTGGGGTTGTCAGCGGCCAGCATGAACGCAATTTCATCCGAGTGAGGTAATCCGTCTTGCACGGTCACCAGGCTGGCCAGCGGGTGCGCCGCCAGGCAGGTGTGCAGCACCTCGGTGCGGGTCTCGACAAAGTGATTGGGCAGGTACATCTGCGCTCACTCAGGCGGTGGCGTTAAACGACTCGCCCAATGCGTTGATCAAGCTGTCAATCTGTTCGGGCGTTGAAATAAACGGTGGTGCCAGTTGAATCGTGTCGCCCCCGTAGCGCACGTAAAAGCCCTTGGCCAGCATCGTCTTGGCAATCTCATACGGCCGTTTGGCCGGCTCGCCGGGCAGCGCGTTGATGGTGAAGCCCGCCGCCAGCCCCAGGTTGCGGATGTCGGCCACGTGTTTGCAGCCCTTGAGCGAATGCACTGCGGACTCGAAATGGGGTGCCAGCGCCTTGACCCGGTCGATCATGTGTTCGCGCACCAGGATGTCCAGCGTGGCCAGGCCCACCGCACACGGCACTGGGTGCGCCGAATAGGTGTAGCCGTGGGCAAATTCCAGCAGGTAATCCGGCCCTCCGGTGGCCATGAAAGTGTCGTAAATGTCCTTGCTGGCAAGCACCGCACCCAGCGGTTGCGCGCCGTTGGTAATCTGCTTGGCGCAGTTCATGATGTCAGGCGTGACGCCAAAATACTCCGCGCCGGTATAAGTGCCAAGACGGCCAAAACCAGTGATCACCTCGTCAAAAATCAGCAGGATGTTGTTGGCAGTGCAAATGTCGCGGATGCGCTTCAAATAACCTGCGGGTGGCACCACCACGCCGGCTGAGCCCGACATCGGTTCCATGATCACCGCGGCAATATTGCTGGCGTCATGCAACGCGATCAGCTTGAGCAAATCTTCCGCCAGGAGCACGCCAGCATAGCCATTGGCTTGCGCCTCGGCCGGCGGCAGGCCCCGGTAAAACGAGCCCGCCGGCGGCTGCGTGTGCGGCAGGTGGTCGGCGGCAATACCTTGGCCAAACACCTTGCGGTTGCCGGCCAGGCCGCCCACCGAGATACCGCCAAAGTTGACGCCGTGGTAGCCTTTTTCGCGCCCGATCAGCAGTGTCTTGCCGCCCTGCCCCTTGGCGCGCCAATAGGCCCGCGCCATCTTCAAAGACGTGTCAGCCGACTCAGACCCTGAGCCAGTAAAAAACACGTAGTCCAACCCAGCCGGGGTGAGCTCTTTGAGCTTATTGGCCAGCGCAAACGAGAGCGGGTGGCCAAACTGGAACGCCGGCGAATAGTCCAGCGTGGCCAGTTGCTGGCGCGCCGCTTCCACAATCTCGCTGCGGCCATGACCCAGGCCACAGGTCCACAGGCCTGAGAGCCCATCAAAAATCTTGTGACCGTCCAGATCGGTGTAATACGCACCCTGGGCGCTGGCCATCATGCGCGGGTGCGCCTTGAAATCGCGGTTGCCGGTAAACGGCATCCAATGTGCGTCCAGCCAGGCGGCATCGGTACGCGGACGGGTCAGGGCTTGGGTGTCGGGCATGTTCATGGGGGCTCAATTCAGTATTCAAGAGGTTGCCGATTGTGGGCAACTCGGTTACTCTTATAAATGCTCAAGTATCACCATAAAGTTACCAATCTATGCAAGTAAACACCCGC
>JAQTSL010000270.1 GCA_028711355.1 Rhodoferax sp. | reverse complement strand
TGCTCGGGCCGCTTGAAGTAGCTGCGCTTCCAGGCCTGGCTGGGCAGCACGCCACGTACCTCGCCCTGGATGTCGATGCCGGTGATCTGGCCAAAACCCAGTGGCGCCATGAAGTCGTGCATGGCATCGACACCCAGTTCGTTGGCCAGCGAATAAAAGTATGCGTTGCTTGATTCGACGATGGCGCGGTGCATATCCATCGGGCCACCACGTTCGTTTTCCGGGCTGCCAAAGCGATGCCCACCAAACATGTAAAAGCCGGGGTCGTTAATGATCGTGCGTGGGTCGCGCTTGCCCAGGCTGAGTGCCGCCAGCGCCATGAACGGCTTGTAGGTTGAGCCGGCTGGATAGGTGCCCCGCAGCGCCCGGTTGAGCAGCGGTTTGTCGATCGATTCGTTCAGCCTTTGCCAGTTTTCCTGGTCGATGCCCTCGACAAACAAGTTGGGGTCGAACGTTGGTTTGCTGACAAACGCCAGCAGCTCGCCGTTTTTCGGGTTGATCGCCACCAGCGCGCCACGGCGCTGATCGAACAGGTCTTCCACCAGTTTTTGCAGCTTGATGTCGATCGACAACTGCACCGTGTTGCCGGGTGTTGGTGGCTGGCTGGACAAACGCCGCGTGGCGCGCCCGCCGGCCGAAGTTTCTACCGCGTCAATGCCGGTGGTGCCATGTAGTTGGGTCTCAAAACTCTGCTCAACGCCGAGCTTGCCGATGGTGTCGGTACCACGGTAGTTGGCCGCCGCATCAGACTCCTCCAGCGCTTCCTTTTCAGCGCTGTTGATGCGACCGATGTAGCCAATCAGATGGCTGGCCAGCTCGCCATACGGATAGTTGCGAAACAGCCTGGCCTTGATCTCGACGCCAGCAAAACGGTAGCGCTGCGCTGCAAAGTGTGCCACTTCTTGGTCGCTCAAACGGCTGCGAATCGGCAGTGACTCGAAGTTCTTTGCTTCTTCCCGCAATTTTTTGAAACGCCTGCGGTCACGCGGGTTGATCTCGACCACGCTGGCAAGCTGGTCGATGGTCTGCTCCAGGTTGGCAATTTTCGACGGTGTCAGCTCCAGCGTGTAGGCCGAGTAGTTGGTGGCCAGTACGATCCCGTTACGGTCCAGCATCAGCCCACGGTTGGGCACAATCGGCACAATCGCAGTGCGGTTACTCTCGGCCTGGGCCTGCAAGTCGTCGTGTCGCAGCACCTGTAGGTAAAACAGGCGCGTCGCGAGCAGGCCGAAACACACCAGCACCACCACGCTGGCCACCAGCACGCGCAACCTGAAGCGTGCCAGCTCCGCCTGAATGTTGCGAAAAACGGTCATGTCACAGTGGGCGCGTGGTGTCGGGGTCGGGCGCCTGGCGTTGTGGGATCAGCAACAGCACGCTCACCACCGGCCACAACAGCGTTTCCAGCAACGGCGCCAGCAGCATCGACCAACCAGGTGGCGCGTCGCCCGCAATCAGGCGCACCAGCAGCGCCAGCAAGTGCCCCACGACAAACAACCCCAACACCTGCGCCATCTGGCCGGTGATCGTAAACCACAGCAGGCGCCGGTGAATACCCACCGCCAGAAAGCACAGCGCGGTATAGGCCAGCGCGTGCTGCCCCAGCAGCGAACCCTGATGCAGATCGATCAGCAAGCCCAGTGCAAAGCCCGCGCCAATGCCCACCCGCAGCGGTTGGTGGACCGCCCAGAACAACAGCACCACGGCCGCAACGTCGGGTAGCCAGGCGGCCCGGCCCCACAGTACCATGTTTTGCACCATGCCCAGTGCCAGCGTCGCTGTCAGGCTGGCCCAGATAAACACCGGTCGCACCGGCAGCAGCAACTGTTTGCCGCGCGGCATGATCATTTTCGGCCTCCCTGGCGCGGTGGCAGGCTGGCCGGTGGGCTGGCCACGTTGTCCGGAATCTGCCCGGCCAGTGTCTTGAGCACCAGCACGTGCAGTGACCCGCGCAACTGCGCCACCGGCGTGGCGCTGATACGGGCAAAACTGGCGTCGGCCTGACGCTCAACCTGGCTGACCCGCGCCACCTGTAGCCCCGGCGGATAAACGCCGTCAATGCCACTGGTGGTCAACAAATCGCCCGCTTGCATATCCACCTGCGCCCCCAGAAAACGCAGCACCAGCGCGCTGTCGCTGCCAAACGCCAGCGCCCTGACCCCAGAGCGCGCGTTGAGCACCGGAATGGCTTGCTGGCGGTCGGTCAGCAGGGTGACCTCGCTGACCAGCGGATAGACCTGTGTCACTTGCCCCAGCACGCCCCATTCGTCGAGCACCGGTGAGCCCGCCTGCACCGCTGACAGCGCACCCTTGTCGATAACTATTTTCTGACTAAAGGGGTCAGCCATGTCATAGAGCACCTGCGCGGCCAAGGCTGGTGCGTTGATGCGCGCGCGCAGCTCCAGTAATTGGCGCAGACGCGCGTTTTCCAGGGTTAACTGTTCAACTTGCTGGGCCCGTTGCGATTGCAGTCCCAGTTGATACTGCGCGGTAGCCGCGTCGGCCTGCGATGCCTGCAACGACTGAAAGTAACGTGCGCCGCCGTCCAGCCAGACAAACGGCCGCAACACGACCCATTGCAACGGGTAGAGCGCGCTCGCCAGCGTTACACGCACCGGCTGTGCGACATGAAAACGGCGGTCGGCCACCATCAGCAGCAGCGCCAGCAGACCGAAAAAAAACAGTTTGGACAGCGCCGACGGCCCCTGCCTGAAAAACGGCGGCGGCGAGCGCTCCAGCGTACCCAGCGGCATCGCCGACTCCGCCGTTTATTCGCTGGTAAAGATGGAACCCAGGCGATCAATCTGTTCCAGCGCCATGCCGCAACCGCGCGCCACGCAGGTCAGCGGGTCTTCGGCCACCAGCACTGGCAGGCCGGTTTCTTCGGCCAACAGGCGGTCCAGGTCACGCAGCAGAGCGCCACCGCCGGTCAGCATCATGCCGCGGTCGGCGATGTCAGCGCCGAGCTCCGGCGGGGTCTGCTCCAGCGCGTTCTTGACGGCCGAGACGATGTTGTTGATCGGCTCGGTCAGTGCCTCCAGAATTTCATTGCTGGAGATAGTGAAGCTGCGCGGTACGCCTTCAGACAGGTTGCGCCCGCGTACTTCCATCTCACGCACTTCGCTGCCGGGAAAGGCCGAACCAATGTTCTTTTTGATCGATTCAGCGGTCGGGTCACCGATCAGCATACCGTAGTTGCGCCGGATGTAGTTGACGATGGCCTCGTCAAACTTGTCGCCACCGACGCGCACGCTGCCTTTATAGACCATGCCACCCAGGCTGATCACACCTACTTCGGTGGTGCCGCCGCCAATGTCAACCACCATTGAGCCGGAAGCGTCCGACACCGGCAGCCCGGCGCCGATGGCTGCCGCCATCGGTTCTTCGATCAAAAATACATCGCTGGCGCCGGCCCCCAATGCGCTTTCACGGATCGCGCGGCGTTCGACCTGGGTCGAGCCGCACGGCACGCAAATGATGATGCGCGGACTGGGCCGAAACAGGCTGCGCGGATGCACCATTCGGATGAAATGCTTGAGCATCTGCTCAGTGACGGTAAAGTCAGCGATGACGCCGTCTTTCATCGGTCGGATCGCTTCGATATTGCCAGGCACCTTGCCCAGCATCGCCTTGGCCTCACGACCGACTGCCTGGATGGTTTTTTTGCCTTGCGGTCCGCCCTCGTGACGGATCGCCACCACTGACGGCTCGTCCAGCACAATGCCCTTGTCGCGTACGTAGATCAAGGTGTTGGCGGTACCCAGATCAATAGCCAGATCGGTTGAGAAATACTGGCGAAAGCTTCCAAACATGAATAAGTCCTTCAGTGGGCACCGGCAGCGCTTCGGCTGGCGAGTCGCCCAAAAACGTGATCAAAAGTGGTGTTGCCTGGATTGAGCCCCGGCTTTGGGGGCTTCAGCGCAAAGGCGGGATAATACCTCATGGGCTGTGTATAACTTACCTTTTTGGCCCCGAAAATCCTTGCTTTACACCTTGTTTCGATTAAACCTGGATTCCTCAGTTGACCGCTTACAGGTATCACTAACCGCATATGGAAATTGACTTTTTTGGCTTTGTTCAAGCTCACCTTTTGGGTGATATCGCTACGCATCCGATTGAGCCCCTGGCAACGCGCCTGGGGGCGTTGCTGCTCCTTGCGGGCAGGAGCCCGCGGTGTCGTCCCCCTTGCAGGGCGCAGCCATGCCAGAGGCATGGCCTGCTCTTGCCGTCCAAACGTGCGCAGGCACGTTTGGAGCTGCGGCAATCGCCCTACCCATGCTCGTCGCCAGTGGCCCACTCGGGCGCGTCCAACTAAGGAATATAGGTTGAAAAATCATGTCACTGACCTCTGTCGATATTGACCGGCTGGCGCACCTGGCCCGGCTCGGTTTGCAACCCCAGGAGCGCGTGCGCCTGTGCACGCAACTCAATGATTTTTTTGGCATCGTCGAGCAAATGCGGGCGGTCGATACCACTGGCATCACCCCGCTGGCGCACCCCACCGACGTGCTGCAAGAGGTGGCGCTGCGGCTGCGTGCCGACGTGGCGAGCGAACCAAATCAACGCGACGCCAACCAGAAGAGCGCACCGGCGATTGAAGCGGGCTTGTTTTTGGTGCCCAAGGTGATTGAATAAGGCGTGAACATCATCATGACGCAAACCACCCCTGATCTGCACGACCTGACAGTGACCGAACTGTCGGCACAACTGCGTGCGCGCAGCGTTTCCAGCGTTGAAGCTGCCCAGCATTTTCTGAGTCGTGCCAAGGCGCACGCCGACCTGGGCGCTTTTCTGGACATTCGTGAAGACGTCACGTTGGCGCAAGCCCGCGCGGCAGACGCGCGCCTGGCGGCGGGTACTGCTGGCCCATTGGAAGGCGTGCCACTGGCGCACAAGGA
>JAQTSL010000269.1 GCA_028711355.1 Rhodoferax sp. | reverse complement strand
ATCCTGCTCCAGGCCTTGGCGTCCTGCGCAACCTCTTGCCTACAATGTGCGCAGCGCAACTTTTGCACGCTGCGCAACCGGTCACGATCGACCGGAATGACCGGTCACGATCGCCGGAATACGCAACAACGCGCTTTACATGACTATTGCCATGTCGGTCGGCCCGGAGGCATCGGGCATCACCATTGTTGAAGTTGATCTTCAGTTTTTGCTGGCCGGCATCACGAAAATCAAGGTTGGCGATGCAGGCCATGCATATGCGGTGGACTCCGTGGGGCAGTTGATTGCACACCCCGATATTGGCCTGGTGCTTAAACACACCAGCTTGATGGGTCAGCCACAGGTGCGTGCCGCACTCCAGAATCCTAGGTCAAATAGCAGCGAGCTTGTTGATGCCACAGATTTGGAAGGCAAACGGGTGTTGACCGCATTTGGCGTAATTCCTTACCTTGGGTGGTTTGTTTTTGTGGAAGAGCCGCTTGCACAGGCTTACCGACCTTTGTACGCTCAGGCCATGCGTGGCGCATTGCTGATCTTGATCGGTATGGTCGCCACCGTGCTGGCCTGTGTGGCCTTGGTTCGCCAGATGGTGAAACCCATTCACGCCTTGCGCGATGGTGCCAGGCTGATTGGGTGTGGCGTGTTTGACCAGCCAATCACGGTGCGCACCGGCGATGAGCTCGAAGATTTGGCCGACGAGTTCAACCGCATGTCCAGTCAGTTACATGACTCCTACGCATCCCTGGAGAGAAAAGTCGCCCTGCGTACGCAAGAACTCACCGAAAGTGAACGTTTGCTGCGTGAGGCGCAACGTCAGGCCGGATTGGGCAGTTTTACCTACAACCTGAAGACCGGGGTCTGGACAAGCTCAGAAGTGCTTGATGATCTGCTTGGCATCGATGCAACTTATGAAAGGACACAAGCATGGTCGATGCTACTGGTTCATCCTGAGGATATGCTCCCGCTCAAGGAGTCCTTCCAGTCGGAGGTGCTGGACAAGAAGCAGGCAATGGACATGGTGTTACGGGTTGTTAGACACACTGACCAGGCTGAGCGTTGGGTGCATGGGTTAGCCAGGGTGGAGGTCGACGGTGATGGCGTTCCTCACACCCTTCATGGAACGATTCAGGACATCACTGAGCGCAAACGAATGGAGGACCAGGTGCGTCAACTGGCGTTCTACGATCCGTTGACGGAGTTGCCCAATCGACGACTGCTCAACGATCGTCTGAACCAGACCCTGATGGCCGGAAGACGCACGGGTGGCTTTGGCGCATTGATGTTTCTCGATCTTGACAACTTCAAACCTCTCAACGACAGGTATGGGCACGCCATTGGCGACCTGCTGCTGATTGAAGTGGCCCAGCGTCTGACCCAATGTGTGCGCAAGGCCGATACCGTGTCGCGATTCGGTGGGGATGAGTTTGTTGTGATGCTTTGCGAGCTCGCGCGCAACCGCGCTACAGCCACGGAACAAACCCAGGTCGTGGCAGAAAAAATTCGCAGCAGTCTGTCTGAGTGTTACACCCTGCCTGTTCGGATCGAAGGGAACACATTGACAACTATCGAGCACCGTTGTTCGGCTAGCATCGGTGTGCTGGTTTTCAATTGCGCCGAAGCGACCGCTGACCACATACTCAAAGGGGCTGACGCAGCGATGTACCAAGCAAAAGATGCTGGACGAAACTTGGTCAGGCTTTTTGCAGATGTAGCTCCCAGTTGAGTGCGATGATGCAACCGCGCCAGCGATGAGCGCCGATTGTCTTGCCGTATCGGTGCGGGAACGGTTTGGAATGCCACGAACAGCTTGTGACGGTCCATGACTGGACTTCCAGGAACCTGTCGTTCGTCTATGACCGCTCCCGCTGTGCGCCAACTGGTCACCAAGCTTAGCAACGCCATAGACTGTCTATTGCAGCCCTCAAATCCTTAAAGTCTTTTTCCATCTCCAGCGCCCGTCCAGCAAGCGTAAGCCACTCTCATTTGGATAGCGGTTTGAGCAGCTCCTGCAAATCACTTTCACTGAACAGCGGCTGTTTGCGTCCGACTGAGCCGCTGTACATGCTCTCGGCCAGCGCGGCTTTGCGCTCTTGCAGGGCCAGGATGCGCTCCTCAATCGTGCCTTGCGCCACCAGCTTGACGACCCAGACGCTTTTGGTCTGGCCGATGCGGTGGGCGCGGTCGGTCGCCTGGTTTTCTACTGCCGGGTTCCACCACGGGTCGTAGTGGATCACGGTGTCGGCTTGCGGCAGGTTCAGGCCGACGCCGCCAGCTTTCAGGCTGATCAAAAACAGTGGAACCGCGCCGCTGGTGAACTGTTCGATCAATTCATCACGCTTTTGGCTCTGGCCGGTCAGCTTGACCCATTTGATCTTGCGCTTGACCAGCTCGTCTTCGATCAGGCTGAGCATGGTGGTGAATTGCGAGAACAGCAAGATGCGCCGGCCCTCGGCCAGCATCTCGGGCAGCATCTCCATCAACTGCTCCAGCTTGGCCGAGCTGGCGACTTTTTTGGCCGCAGCCAGCTTGACCAGGTGTGGGTCGCAGCAGACCTGGCGCAGCTTCAGCAGGGCATCCAGAATGGTGATTTGCGACTTGGCCAGGCCTTTGGCATCGAGCGCTTCGCGCACGGTTTTTTCCATGCCCAGGCGGATGGTTTCGTACAGGTCGGCCTGTTTGCCTGAGAGCTCCACGCGCATGATGGTTTCCACCTTGGGCGGCAGCTCGTCCGCCACCAGCGCCTTGGTGCGGCGCAGCATGAAGGGCGTGACGCGGGCGCGCAGTTGGAACATGGCCTCGGGGTCGCCCTGTTTTTCGATCGGTTTGCGAAACAGCTCGGCAAAGCGCTTTTGGCTGCCCAAAAAGCCCGGCATCAAGAAGTGAAACAGGCTCCAGATTTCGCCCAGGTTGTTTTCCATCGGCGTGCCTGACAGGCACAGGCGGTGGCGGGCTTTGAGCTCGCTGGCGACTTCGGCAGCGTGGGTGTTGGCGTTTTTGATGTTTTGCGCTTCGTCCAGCACCAGCAGATGCCACTGGCCCTGTAGCCAGCCTTCGCGGTCACGCGGTAGCAGCGAATACGGGGCGATCACGATGTCGTGGTCGTGCGTGCTGCCGGTGACTTCGTGACGGTCGATACCGTGGATGACCAGCGCGCGCAAATCCGGACAAAAGCGTTCAGCCTCGCGTTTCCAGTTGCCCATCAGGCTCACCGGAGCGATGATCAGCGCCGGGTGGGTCAGGCGGCCAGCGTCTTTTTCGATCTGGATATGCGCCAGCGTTTGCAGCGTTTTGCCCAGGCCCATGTCGTCAGCCAAGATGCCGGCCAAGCCGTATTCACGCAGAAACTGTAGCCAGTTGACACCCTGCTGCTGGTAGCGGCGCAAGGTGGCTTTGACGCTGGCGGGCAGGGGTACTTCGGGCAACTCGGCGCGCCCGCTTAAGCGCTGCACCATCTCGCGCAGGTGTTGTGCACCATCCCATACCGCGCCTTCGCCCAAGCTGGCCGCGGTGCGCATGGCGTCCATCCGCGAGAGTTTGAGGCTGTCGCCACTGAAGTCGTGATCGCGGTCGCCTACCAGCTCCAGCAACGCGCCCAGCCATGGTTTGAGGTTGTCGCTGGGCACGCGAATGAAACCGCCGGCAGGTGCCGGCAGGTACAGAAACGGCGGCAAGTCGGGCAGGCCGGTGGTCTCGTCGCGCGGGCTATTGGCAGCGCTGGCAATCAGGCCGGGCAGCATCGGCAAGATGTTGTGGCGCACACCGTTGATCTCGATACCGAGCGACAAATCAAACCAGGGTGAGCTGGCCTCGTCGTCGCCCTGGTGCTGCATCGTGACATCGAGCGTGTCGGCGTGGCTGATCCAGTCTTGCAGGGTGTCGTCCAGCGTCACCTCAAAGCCCGCGCCGCGCAGCTCGGCGTAATCGGTATCGACCCAGCGCAGCCAGGTTTGTTGCGAGCCGGCACCGGTGATGCCAAACACGCCGGTGCGCAGGCTGGTTAGGCCATAGTCCATCAACCGGGTCAAGAATTCCAGCTCGGCTTGCGGGTCGCGCTGTAGCAGCGCGCGCTCCTGGGCGTTTTCAACAATCACGGTCTGGCCTTGGCCGACCCACCAGCCACGATGCTCGCCATAGGCAAAGCGTAGTGTGGCTTCGATCAGGCCGCCGGCTGCCACGTCTTGCGGCGCGCTGGGTTTAAGCTGTAGGCAGGCGCGCGGCGTCAGACCTGACAGGGTGGGCAATTGTTCCAGCACCGGTGGCAGTGGCACCGGTCCGAGCTGCTGCACCAACTCACTTTGCAGCGCTTTGAGCGCCTGGGCTTGCATCGGCGGCGCTTTGAGCAGCACCGCCACCTGCCCCATGCTCAGGCCGCGCACGTCCACTGGGCCGCACAGGCTGCGAGACGCATCCAGGTACAGCGGCGGGTTGTTCAGACACAGTTTGGCCTCGCCGTTGGCCAGCTTGGCGCGCAGCGTCAACAGATCGTTGGCAGACTGTGGGCTGGTGACTTCGTTCCAGACCCAACCGATTTCTTGCGCTGGGCCCCATTGCACCGCGTCGCCCGCCACGCCTTTGCCGTCGCCGACAAAAAGCCGACCGGTGCTGGCGGCCTTCTGTAATGCCTCGACGCCGTATTTGCCCTCCAGCGTGACCCGCGATTTGCTGCCGTAGTTGTAGTAATAACTGCTGCTGTTGCTCGGCAGTGCACGCATCAGTTGCAACACGTCAAGGTCGGTTTCGCTGGCCAGGTCATAGACTGGCTGGCCTTTTTCGGGGTAAAAGCGCAACTGCTTGGGCTTGGCCCAGCCGCCCGCCACCTTGGGGTAAGACAGCACCACTTCCAGCGTCAACTGCGGGTTGGTGGTTTGCGGCCCCTGAATCGCCACCAGATACAAAAACTGCTCGCGCCGCTCGGCTTGCGGGCTGCGCTGGGCCGGTGGGTTGGTCTGCGCCAGGTTGCTGCGCTCGAGCTCTTTG
>JAQTSL010000268.1 GCA_028711355.1 Rhodoferax sp. | reverse complement strand
CATGCTGTAGACGCCAATCTTGGGCAACACCCGCAAACCTGCCATTGACGCCACGTTGATGATGCGCCCGCCGGTAAAGCTGCCTGGTGCCGCCCCTTGTGCGCGTGCCAGCATGCGCTTGCCTACCTCTTGCGCCACAAAAAAGGCGCCTTTGACATTGTTATCGAACACAAAGTCGTAATCGTGTTCGCTCACGTCCTGAATGCGCTGCGTGGTACTCACGCCAGAGTTGTTGACCAGGATGTCGATCGACCCAACCTCAGTTTCGGCGTGCGCCACCGCTGCCTTGACCGACGCCAAGTCCGTCACATCCAGTTCAAGCACATGCGCGTCACCGCCCTCGCCGTCAATCTGTGCGCGCAACTCTTTAAGCTTTTCAACACGTCGGCTGGCCAGCACCACCGCAGCACCCGCCGCAGACAAGGTGCGCGCAAACTGCGCCCCCAGACCACCCGAGGCCCCGGTGATAAACGCCACCCGACCCGATAAATCGATGTTGTACGACATGAGAAGTCTCCGAAAATAAATAGAACGACCGTTCTATTATGCTTGCAGGCAAACCTAAAATCAGGTTTGTATCTGACAATCAGCGTGACCGTAAGGCACCATGAACGTGCACCGATCTTAATCAGTTGAAGGATCAACTCCGCCCGAGGCGAGCTGCTTTTTTCCAGACCTTCTGTTTTTAGCAAAGCGAGAACCACCATGACACCGCAAGAAATCCTGGCCCAACACGGCCCGCGCGAATCGATGGACTACGACGTGGTCATCGTCGGCGGCGGCCCAGCCGGCCTGTCCACCGCCATCCGTTTCAAGCAACTTGCCGCCAGCAAGGGCCAGGACCTGTCGGTGGTGGTGCTTGAAAAAGGCTCTGAACCCGGTGCACATATTCTCTCTGGTGCCGTGCTCGACCCCCAGTCGCTGACCGAACTGTTCCCCAACTGGAAAGAACTCGGCGCACCGCTGCACCAGCCGGTGACCGATGAAGCCATGCTGTTTTTGAGTGAAAAAGCCGGCTACCGCACACCAAACTTTTTACTGCCCGAATGCAGCCAGAACCACGGTAACTACATCATCAGCCTGGGCGCACTCACGCGCTGGCTGGCCACGCAAGCTGAAGCGCAGGGCGTGGAAATCTTCCCCGGTTTTGCGGCGGCCGAAGTGCTTTACGACGACAACGGATCGGTCAAAGGGGTCGCCACTGGCAACATGGGCATTGAGAAAAATGGCGAGCCTGGCCCCAACTTTCAGATCGGCATGGAACTGCTGGGCAAGTACACCATTTTTGCCGAAGGCTCGCGCGGGCACCTGGGCAAACAGGTCATTGAAAAGTTCAAGCTCGACGACGGTTGCGACCCGCAAAGCTACGGCCTTGGCATCAAGGAGCTGTGGGAGGTGGACCCGGCCCGCCACCAACCCGGCCTGGTGGTGCACACTGCCGGCTGGCCGCTCGACAACAGCACCTATGGCGGCTCGTTCCTGTACCACATGGCCGACAACAAGATCGCCATGGGCTTCATCACCGGGCTGAACTACCAGAACCCGTACCTGAGCCCGTTTGAAGAATTCCAGCGCTGGAAGACCCACCCCAATATCCGCTGGTACCTGACCAACGAGCACGGTGAAGTGACTGCAAAAAGGCTAGCGTATGGCGCACGCGCCATAACGGCTGGCGGCCTGTTGTCCTTGCCAAAAACGGTGTTCCCAGGCGGCGCGCTGGTGGGCTGCGACGCGGGCTTTTTGAATGTCAGCCGGATCAAGGGCAGCCACAGCGCCATCAAGAGCGGTATGTTGGCGGCAGAGGCGGCGTACGAGGCGGTGACCGCCGGGCGCGCGCACGACGAGCTGACCGCTTACCCCGCGCTGTTTGAACAAAGCTGGCTCTATACCGAACTAAACAAATCGCGCAACTTCAAGAGCTGGTTCAAGTACGGCCTGCGGGTGTCCACCTTCATGAACGGCTTTGAGCAGTTTGGCCTGAAAGCCGCCATGCCCTGGACGGTGCACCGCGACAAGCCTGATCATGCCTATCTGAAGCCAGCGGCCGAATGTCAGCCGATTGATTACCCCAAGCCCGATGGCAAACTGACGTTTGATCGCCTCTCCAGCGTGTTCATCAGCAGCGCCAACCATGAAGAAAACCAGCCGTCGCACCTGACGCTCAAAGACGCCAGCGTGCCGGTCAAGGTCAATCTGACCAAATACGCCGGGCCGGAAGCGCGCTACTGCCCGGCCGGCGTTTATGAATTTGTCAAGGACGATGCCGGTGCTGACAAACTACAGATCAACGCGGCCAACTGCGTGCACTGCAAGACCTGCGACATCAAGGACCCGACGCAGAATATCGTCTGGGTCACGCCCGAGGGCGGCGGCGGGCCCAATTACGCCGAGATGTAACGGGTCCTAAGCAACATTATTTTCTGGCCCAAGGAGACAAACCATCATGAGCACCAACCACAGCACCCGCTTTGCGCTGCCCGACATCAACACCCTGCCCGACGACCTCAAAGCCAAAATCCTGGAGGTGCAGGCCAAGGCTGGTTTTGTCCCCAATGTCTTTCTGAAGCTGGCGCGCCGACCCGCCGAATGGCGTGCTTTTTTTGCCTATCACGACGCGCTGATGCTCAAGGAAGACTCCAGCCTGACCAAGGGCGACCGCGAAATGATCGTGACCAGCACCAGCGCTGTCAACAGTTGCCTGTATTGCGTGGTAGCACACGGCGCCTTGCTGCGCATCTATGAAAAAAAGCCGTTGGTGGCCGACCAGGTGGCGGTCAACTACCACAAGGCCGACATCTCGCCGCGCCAGCATGCCATGCTCGACTTTGCGCACAAGGTGTGCCGTGCCTCGCATGAAATTTGCGACACCGACTTTGACGCGCTGCACGCGCACGGTTTTTCAGACGAAGACGCCTGGGACATCGCGGCCATCACGGCATTTTTTGGCCTGTCCAACCGCATGGCGTCGTTCAGCAACATGATGCCCAACCCAGAGTTCTATCTGATGGGGCGCGTGCCCAAGCAGAAGTAGCCACGTTTAGAAGGTGTGCGGTCGTTATCGGATCTTCCTGGCTTCCATGTAATAGCGCTTCTCGTGCGCCTGCCCCAGTGAAAACGTTTTGCGCGGCAGGGCGCCTTCCAGAATGACGGTTTTGAACAGCTCGGACTTGTGCATGCCAGCCAAATAAAACCCGGCGTTGCCCGGTTGCAAGGCCAGCCGCTTGAGCACGTCGGCGCCGTGCACGTAATCAATGGTATCGGCCCCACCCTCCTGCAAAAACTGATCCAAAAATGCCTGCAAGGTGCCCACCGGCAGGTTGAACGCCGACGCTTCAATTTCGATCACGCCAAAGCTCTGCCCGCCACCAATCAGACCAATGGCTTGACGGGTGTCACTGGCGCCATCGACACGTTGCTGCATCGCATCGACTGAGGCCACTTGGGTATAGCTGAAATGGCTGCCAAAAGTGGCTTTGAGCACGGTCAGCAGATCGGTCTTGCAGCCCAACAGAAGCCGGTGAATGGCCTCAAATTCCAGCGCCTGATCGTGCACGTTTTCAATTTCAACCAGCGCGTAGCGGCTGGGGTGATCAGGCCCAACCCGCAGCTTGTTTTGCTCCCAGATTGCTTTTGCCGTAGCCAGCGAATGGTTGCCGTCACCCATGGCGTACAACAGCACCGGCTGATTTGCATCGACCTCATATTTGGCGGCAAACGCTTGCGGCTCAGCCAGCGCCCGTAGCGCTTGCACCACGCCCGCCTGCGCGGCTGCATCCAGCGCGTAACCCGCCAGATGACCACCGCCTTGCATCAATTCAAAATCATAAAGCGGCGCAAAGCGGTTCTTGGCAGCGGTCAATGGCGCCATCACGCGCTGCTGCGGGTCGTCAATCAGCACCAGAATATGCGGAAGTTCCAGCGCCGCATCCTGCCGAATCTTGATACGTGGCGGCAAGCGGTCTTCAATCGTGCCCTCGGTGGCGCGGATCAGGCTGGCCGAACCGGCGCGGTAGTCATAGCACTCCAGGTCCAGGCAGGCCATCACGCCGTGGCGGGTTATGCCGCCCACGCTGCGCTCGACATAAATCAGCCCGTCATGCGCCAGCAGAATGCCTGCTTGCAGGTAATCGTTCATGGTCTGGCCGATGGCTGCAATGCGCTGTGGCGCGTCGGGCTGCTCCAAATACACCTCCGGAAAGATCAGATTGAGCGTGGACGGGGCGCTACCGACCAATTGCTTGACCTCGGCCCAATACTGCGGCTCTGAGGTGAACTGGTCGCAGGCAATGACCGCCCATTTTTGCAAATCGGTGCCGGTTTGGGGCAGCACCACCTGTGGAATCTGCAGGCCAATGTCGTTGAAATTTTTCATAAACGATGCGGTGGGTTAAGAATCTGTTGGGGACTGGCCCCGAAAGCTGCTGATTATTCACCGAACCCGGCCGAGCCACCTCTGGTGTAACAATGAAACGTCGATCCAGCGACCCTGTAGAATCCGTGCCGGTCAGGAGAGAGTCGCCCACGCGGGCGGCCGCCGAAGGCGCAGCGCCGCTGATTGCAGTGGTTTGAACGCTCAGGCAAAAGGACTGGTCAAGGCCAGCCGGGTCACCAGCCCGGTCGGCACATCCCCACTGGAGAGAGATGCAACGCGCCAAGCGGGCGGCGCATCCACCGAAGGAGCAAGCCACGCACGTGGTGAATCTCTCAGGTAAAGCGGACAGCGGGGGCAGCCCGGGGCAACATCAGTGTCGCCCCGGATTTTTTTGACCCTGCCCCCGGAGCGACACCATGTCTGCCACGCCTGAATCCTTGCTTAAAGTTCCCCTCAATGACCTGCACGTCGCCCTGGGCGCGCGCATGGTGCCGTTTGCCGGCTACAGCATGCCGGTGCAATACCCCGAAGGCCTGATGGCCGAACACCAACACACCCGCACCGCTGCGGGCTTGTTTGACGTATCGCACATGGGCCAGTTGCGCCTGGTCGGCCCGGATGCCGCTGT
>JAQTSL010000267.1 GCA_028711355.1 Rhodoferax sp. | reverse complement strand
CCGGCGCCGGCAAGGCACAGACCGCGTGGGCAAACGCTTCAACCCGGCTCCAGTCGGTAAACTCGACCACCGTGCTGGGGTCGGTTGGCCCTTGGGTGATGAGCATGATGAAGCGGATCATCAGCCGGTCCAACGGGCCATAGAGGGGATAGTTCAGCTTGCCGGCAAAGACGTCCTGCAGTTGCGGCCGCCAACTGATTTGCTTCAGGAACTTGATCAGGTAAGGGTTGTTCTCTGGCCGGTTTTTGTTCGGCTTGCGCGCCACAATGTTGACGCTAAAAAACGCATTGGGGCGACTCTCCAGCGCCATCTGGTGTTTGGCAATGAACTGTGCCACCTGCGGCTGGTGCTTGCCGTAGCGGATGCTGGCGCCGATCACCACCCGCTCAAAACTGCTGATGTCCAGCGCATCGGCCTGCGCCAACGGCAGCAGCGTCACTGGCTTGCCCGCCGCCTGCATGACCTGCTGGATGCGCTCGCAGATACGCACGGTGTGGCCGTCGGTGGTGGAATAAGTCAGCAGGGTCAGGTGCGTCATGGCGTGCTCTGGGTGTACTTTGGGGGTGCCGGCCAAGCGTGGACAATGCGCTTAGCATTGGCGGCTATTTTCGCCTGGCCCGGGCTTTTTCTTCTACCGCAGGAGTATTTTTGTGAATCTGGCACAACTGTTGGTGCGCGCCGCGCGCTGTCAACCCGATCGAGCCGCCGTGTTGCTGGGCGACCAGGTGGTATCGGACTACCGCACGCTGGCCCAGCGCGCCGCGTGCTTGGCGCAGTCGTTGCGGCAAACGCTGTCGTTGCAGCCGGGCGAGCGGGTGGCGCTGGTCATGACCAACCACATCAGCTACCTGGAGCTGCTGTACGCCACCTGGTGGCTGGGCGGCGTGGTGGTACCGATCAACGCCAAACTGCACCCGAAAGAGGTCGCCTTCATCCTGGACGATGCGCAGGCCAGTGTGCTGTTTGTCACGGCCGATTTGGCGCCTGCGTTGCAGCCGGTGCTGGCCAACGCGGCGTCGCTGCGCGCCACCTTTACGCCAGGCACACCGGCTTACGACGCCTTGCTCGGCGCTACCGCTACCGAGCCAGTCCAGCGCGACGGCGACGACCTGGCTTGGCTGTTTTACACCTCGGGTACCACCGGCCGACCCAAGGGCGTGATGCAGACGCACCGCAACCTGTGGGCCATGACAGCGTGTTACTTCAGCGATGTTGACGCGGTCAGCAGCGACGACGCCATCGTTTATGCCGCGCCAATGTCGCATGGCGCCGGGTTGTACAACTTTGCTTTTGTGGCTAAGGCGGCGCGCCATGTGGTGCCGGTCAGCAGCGGGTTTGACCCGGCCGAGCTGGTGGCGCTGTCGCAAAGCGTTGGCAAGCTGTGCCTGTTTGCCGCGCCGACCATGGTCAACCGGTTGGTGGCGTACGTTCAGGGGCACGCGGCGCCAGTGGCGGGGTTCAAAACCATCGTCTATGGCGGCGGGCCAATGTACGCGCGTGACATCCAGACCGCACTCCAGGTGATGGGACCGCGCTTTGTGCAGATTTACGGTCAGGGCGAATCGCCAATGACCATTACCGTGCTGCCGCGCCAGCAGTTGATGGATGCCAACCATCCCCAGTGGCTGGAACGACTGGCTTCGGTCGGGCACGCGCAGACCCAGGTGCAAGTGCGCGTGGTGGACCAGCGTGGTGCAGATCTGCCAGTTGGCCAGGCTGGCGAGGTGGTGGTGCGCGGCGATCCGGTGATGGCGGGGTATTGGCGCAACCCGGAGGCGACCGCCAAGGCCTTGCAAGACGGCTGGCTGTGGACCGGCGACGTCGGCGCGCTGGATGCCAACGGTTTTTTGACGCTCAAGGACCGCTCCAAGGACGTCATCATCAGCGGCGGCTCCAACATCTATCCGCGTGAAGTAGAAGAAGTGCTGCTGTTGCATCCGGGCGTGCGCGAGGTGTCGGTGGTGGGCCAGATGGACGCGCAGTGGGGCGAGGTGGTGGTGGCGTTTGTGGTTGGCACCGATGTGACGGCACCGGCGCTGGACGACCTGTGCCTGCAGCACATCGCCCGTTTCAAGCGCCCCAAGAGCTACCGTTTTGTCGAGACCCTGCCCAAAAACAATTACGGCAAGATCTTAAAGACGGTGCTGCGCGCGGGGTTGTGCGCGCCACCAGTCTGATGCGCGTGGCTGCCCGTCTTAATTAATTGGAATCTGACCCCAATTATCCGCAAGTGAGGGAATTTGGGTGGCCATCAGGGCTTATTAGTATTCGATCGAATACAATCAGCTCATGTTTACTGTCAAACTCCTACCCGAGTTCACCGCATGGCTAGATGGCATCAAAGATCGAATGACGCAACGCCGATTGGCTACCCGGCTGCGTAAAGCGACGCTCGGCAACCTGGGCGACGTCAAGCCTGTGGACGATGGTGTGTGGGAAATGCGCGAATTTTTCGGCCCCGGCTGGCGCATGTATTACGTGCAGCAGGGCGACGTCTTGATTGTGATGCTGGGTGGCGGCAACAAATCCACCCAGCAGGCCGACATCAAAGCGGCTGTTGCCTTGTCTAAAAACCTTAAGGAGTCTGACAAATGACCAAAAAAATAAACGCCACTGCCTTGCCAGATTTTGATATGGCCAAGTACCTGCCTGACGATGAGGCGATTGCAGAGTACCTGACGATCGTGCTGGAAGAAAACGACCCCGCCTTGCTGGCCGCCGCACTGGGCGATATTGCCCGTGTTCGCGGTATGACCGAGATTGCCAAAGCCAGCGGTATTGGACGCGAAGCCCTCTACAAAGCGCTGCGCCCCAACGCACAACCCCGCTTTGACACCATTGCCCGTGTGTGCAGCGCACTTGGCGTGAAGCTGGTGGCGCAGGTGGCCCATGCGTAATGGGTGTCTGCGCATGCTTTGCGCTTCAATAAGGATTTAAGGGTAGCGTTTCCCCCTTTTCCCCCTTTTCCCGCGCTCAAACGCCGACGTGACGCGCTACAGGCCGATGCGGTGGAATGGATGTTGCACGAGCGCCTGCCACATTTGTCAAGTGGGCAACCAGCGCCAACGGCCCCGCTGGATGATCATCAGAACTAATTGGATTCTGACCCCAATTGCCCCCCAATTACCCCAGTGTTCAAGGATTTAAGGGTAGCGTCCCATTTTTCCATTGACTCGCTGTGACCAGCTTGCAGCGGGACTTGCACCTCCGGGAGTGCGCCCATGCTGGGCGCACATAAAAAACCCCCGCCAAGTTGCCCAGGCGGGGGTTTTAGACTTTAACCATCAACTGGCGTGCGCCAGCGTTGGATTAGAAACTGTGAGACAAAACAAAATCGATGCCAGAACCGTTGACGGCCACTTCGCTGTCTTTGCCGTAGTTGACACCAACCCAAGTGCGTTTGCTCAGGTTGTACTGATAACCCAGACCAAACTTGGCGTTCGTCAGAAGACCGGCTGTCTCGGAACGGGCATAACCCGCCTTGAGCAAACCAGAGCCAACCGGAGCAGTGGCAGCAAGCAGCCAGCTCTTGGTGTTGACATTCGCTACGGTATCGTAGGTGGCAAAACCCAAGGAGGCTTTTGCGACACCAAAGTCATAAGAACCGAACAGTTGCGTTTCTTTGCTGTCATTGCCGCCCTTTTCATAGGTGATGCCAGCGGCCACGGGACCACCAGCGTATGTCAAAGCCAAGCTGACCGGATTGGTCACAAAAGGCACGTCTGCTCCACCAGCAACAATAGGTTCACCTTCATCCGTTGCCCAAGATGCTGCCAACTTCACACCACCAAATGCGCCGTCATAACGAATCGAATTGTCAACACGAACGTTCTTGGTGGTCATGCCGATGTTACGCAAGGCAGCCACGGTGTCACCGCCGAACGGGTCAACAGCGTTGTTCACAGCCGTAAAACCAGCGGTGTATTGGCGGCCGAAGTTGACCGCGCCAAAACCACCAGCCAAACCCACGGTGGAATAAGCATGGAAACGACGCACTGTGCTGCCGGTAGTGCCATTATCGGAGTTGAAGCGCTCTTCCAGGGCAAAATTGGCCTTCAGGCCACCACCTAGGTCTTCCGTGCCACGGAAGAATACGCGACTACCAGCGGTATTGCCCGGGTCATACACTTTGGTCGATGAATCTGACATTTTCACCAACCCGACGAACACTTTGCCGCCGATGGTCACCGACGATTGGGCCATCACGGCGCCTGATGCGGCCAATACGGCCAATGCAACTAATGATTTTTTCATGTGAAGTATCTCCAAGGTTAAACAAAGGGCTCCGGAACTGAAAGCGTTTCAGAACCCCGGGCCAACCTCCTTATTCAGGAAGCTAGGCACGATTGAAACAGATGCCGCACAAGCGCGGACATTTATGCACCAAAAAATTCACTCCTTACCAGCATTCGTGGCAGGCTTGCAACAAATTGAAACATCTGCGCCAGGTGGGCGCAAAAAAGCCGCCCGAAGGCGGCTTTTTATTACAACACCCAGAAGCCGGAGGACCCGGCCAACTGTTCTTTAGAACTTGTGTTGAATACCGATAGCGTAGACATCTGTCGAAGGATCTGCGGCTGCACCGGGGTTGTCAGTGCTGGCATGAGTCAGACCACCATACAGGAATGTGCGCTTGGACAAGGTATAAGCAGCGCCAATACCATAGCCCTTGCGGGATGCGCTACCAGCAGTCGCATTGTCATCCGACTTGGCGTAGCCAGCAGACAGGGTCAAAGCCGCACTCACCGGGAAGTCAGCACCAATTTCCCATTCGGTCGCGTCGGCACCACTGACACCGCCCTTATTGCCGGTCTTGCCATAAGTGAACTTGCCCGTTGCAACACCAAAGTTGTAGCTTGCGGCCAAAACTGTGTAATTGACTGAGCTGAGGGGCGCAGCACCGTCTTCAGTCTGGTAGCCGAATTGAGCAGCCAAGGGGCCGCCTTCGTAGGCCAGGCTCATGCTGGTCACCGCGGTGCCGGCAACGCCTTCATCCAAGCTGT
>JAQTSL010000266.1 GCA_028711355.1 Rhodoferax sp. | reverse complement strand
TGCGCTGGAAGTGGTGCGCGCCGTCACCGACGCGGTGGGTGCGGCCCGGGTTGGCATCCGCCTGTCGCCAGTGACACCGGCCAATGACGCGTTCGACCCCGATCCGCAGCCATTGTTCGACTACCTGGTGCGCGAGCTGGCCGCATACCCGTTGGCTTACGTGCACCTGATTGAGGGTGCCACCGGTGGCCTGCGTGAACTGCCGGACCGGCCGTTTGACTACGTCGCGCTGCGCCGTGCTTACCGAGCGGCCGGCGGTCGCGGTGCCTGGATGATCAACAATGGCTTGGATAAGGCGCTGGCCGAACAAGTGGTGCGAGAAGGCGCTGATCTGGTGGCTTTTGGCCGTCCGTTTATTGGCAATCCCGATTTGGTCGAACGGCTGCGGCGCAACAAGCCTTTTGCCGCAAGTGACCGGACCACCTGGTACGGTGGTGGGGCCAAGGGCTACACCGACTACCCGACCTTGGGCAAGTCCTGAGGGCCAGATCGGTATAGTCGCGAGTCGCGTCCGGGGAGTACTATTTGCTTGACGGGGTAGGGTTCAGAAATAGAACACCGTTGATCGTATTGGAACTTTTTTGGAGAACAACTATGCGTGAATCAAACGCCGCCCATCAACTGGTGGCGCGCCAACTGTCGGTCTGGTCACTGTTGGGTCTGACGTTGGTGCTGGTGCTGGTGGCGCTGGCCATCGGCCTGATCGAGTGGCGCAGCACCCAGGCTATGCGGGTGTCTGCCATTGCCGAACGGGTGGCCGGTGTGGTGTCGGTGGCTGACGCGGCCGAGCGTACCAACCGTGAGCTGGCGGTGCGCAATTTCACCAAGTTCCGCCACGAGTTCGACCCCTTGCCCTCGTACAACAAAGAAAACGTTGAGGTGCTCAGTTTTGGCGTACCGGTCAACAACGATTTTTCAGCGGTGGACAAATTCACCAAAGATACTGGCGGCGTCGCCACCGTCTTTGCGCGCAAGGGCGACGACTTCGAGCGCATTACGACCTCGCTCAAAAAACAGGACGGCACGCGCGCCATGGGCACGCTGCTGGGCACCAGTCACCCGGCCTACCGGTTGTTGCTGGCCGGTCAGACCTATACCGGTCCGGCGGTGTTGTTCGGCGTGCCCTACATGACGCATTACGAACCCATCAAAGACGCCAGCGGCGCGGTGGTTGGCATCTTCTTCATTGGCAATGACATTTCGTTACAACAGGCTTCGCTGGACAAGCAAATTTCAGAAATTAGGTTTTTTGAGACCGGGGGTGCCTACATGATCGAATCAAAGGGTAGCCCGGCCGATGCGCGTTTTCTGTTGCATCCAACGGCGAGCGGGAAAAAAGTGCTTGAAATCGTTCCTCAAGCTGAAAAGTTTCTGCTGGCACTGACGGCCCAGCGCGATGGCGAACTGTTTGATGTCACGCCGATACTCAGCAGCGTCGGCGGCCCGCGCTGGGCGATCTTTCATAAAACCGAAAAGGGCAACCAGTGGCTGGTGGCCGAGGTCAGCGCGCGCGAGGCAATGGCGCAGTACTGGGTCAACATGAGCATCATCTGGGCCCTGCTGGCCGCCACCGCCGTGCTGTTGGGTGTGGGGTTGTACTTTGCCGTGCATCGTGCGGTCAGCAAGCCGCTGGGCGAGTTATCGGCGGCCGTCACGGCGGTAGCGCATGGCGATTTGACGCAAGCCTTTCATTCGACGCGGCGTGACGAGATCGGCGCACTGGTTGGACAGACCAATGCGCTGCGTGAACGTTACTTGCAGGCGTTGCAGCAAGTGCGCCAGGCGGCCCAGAGCATCAGCACCGCCAGCGCCGAGATCGCCAGCGGCAACCAGGACCTGAGCAACCGCACCGAACAGACCGCCAGTAACCTGCAAAGTACCGCCAGCAGCATGGCGCAACTGACCGGTACGGTCCAACATTCAGCCGAGTCGGCGCGCCAGGCCAATCAGTTGGCCACCACCGCGGCCGAGGTGGCGGCGCGCGGCGGCGCGGTGGTGGGCGAAGTGGTCACCACCATGAACGACATCAACCAAAGTTCGCGCAAGATCGCCGACATCATCAGTGTCATTGACGGCATCGCCTTCCAGACCAATATCCTGGCGCTCAACGCCGCTGTGGAAGCGGCACGCGCCGGTGAGCAGGGGCGTGGTTTTGCGGTGGTCGCCAGCGAGGTTCGTAGCTTGGCCGGGCGCAGCGCCGAAGCGGCCAAAGAGATCAAGGCGCTGATCAACGACTCGGTCGGCAAGGTTGAATCGGGTTCCAAGCTGGTGCAGAACGCGGGCGACACCATGAGCGAAATCGTCAGCTCAATCAAACGCGTGTGTGACATCATGGGCCAGATCAGCACCGCCGCCGCCGACCAGTCTGAGGGTATTGGCAATGTCAACGCTGCGGTGGGCGAGCTTGACCAGATGACGCAGCAAAACGCCGCGCTGGTGGAACAATCGGCCGCTGCCGCGCAGAGCTTGCGTGAGCAAGCGCAGCGACTTGAGCAAGCGGTGTCGGTGTTCCGTCTGAACACTGGGCCGGCGCCAGCCGCCGCAGCGCTGGCGCCACCACGCGCCGCGCCGCGCCTGGCGCAGCGGCCAGCACCACGGCAACTGGCGACCAACAAGCCACCGGTGCGCCTGGCCCAAACCAAAATATCGGCCATCGGCCACAGCAAATCGTAGAAATCCAGCCATGAGCGCACCCCTGCCTACCGGCAACCTGAACGCCGCCCAGACGCTGCAACACGTCAGTGCCCGCTGGGACGACGACCTGGTGCACCAGCTTGCGCGGTACATCGCGGTGCCGGCCAAATCGCCGATGTTCGACCCTAACTGGGTGCAGCACGGCTACATCGAGCAAGTGGTACAAAGCGCTGCCGACTGGGTAGTGGCGCAACAAGTGGCCGGGCTGAAGCTGGAGATTGTGCGCTTGCCAGGGCGCACGCCGCTGCTGTTTTTTGAAGTCCAGGGGCACACCAACGCTACACAAAATGAAGCGCCTAGTGCAGATGGAATAAGCACTAACGGCCAAAACGATGCACAAAGTTCAGGCACTGTCTTGATCTATGGCCACCTTGACAAGCAGCCCGAATTCAGCGGCTGGCGCAGCGACCTGGGGCCCTGGAAGCCGGTCTATCAAGACGGCAAACTGTACGGTCGTGGCGGCGCTGACGACGGCTATGCGGTGTATGCCGCCATCACCGCCATTGCCGCCGTGCAAGCGCAAGGGGCGGCGCACCCGCGCATCGTGGGCCTGATCGAAGCTAGCGAAGAAAGCGGTTCGCCCGACCTGCCGGCTTACATCGACGCCCTCAAGCCCCGGCTGGGCGACGTCAGCCTGGTGGTGTGCCTGGACTCGGGCGCGGGCAATTACGACCAGCTCTGGATCACCAACAGCCTGCGCGGCAATGTCACCGGCGTGCTGCGCGTGCAGGTGCTGACCGAGGGCGTGCATTCGGGCGATGCCAGCGGTGTCGTGCCGTCGAGCTTTCGGGTGCTGCGCCACCTGCTCGACCGGCTCGAAGACAGCGCCAGCGGCCGCCTGCTGCCGGCCAGCCTGCACTGTGAGGTGCCAGCCGACCGCATGAATGAGGCGCGGGCCACCGCCGCCATCTTGGGCGAGGCGCTGTTCAAGCGTTTGCCGTGGGCGCACGCCGACTGCGCCGGCGCTACCTCAAGCGTACTGCCGACTACCTCTGACCCGCTGCAAGCGCTGCTGGCGCGCACCTGGCTGCCGACGCTGAGCGTCACCGGGGTCGAGGGCATCCCGGAGCTGCAAAACGCTGGTAACGTGCTGCGCCCGGCCACTGCGTTCAAGCTCAGCGTGCGCTTGCCCCCGCTGGTGGACGCCGCGCAGGCGGTGCAGCAGCTCAAAACCCTGCTCGAAGACAACGCGCCGTATCAGGCCAAAGTAACGTTTGAGCAGGCCGAAGGGGCCAGTGGCTGGAACGCCCCCAGTACCGCACCCTGGCTGCACACGGCGCTACAAAAGGCATCGCAAAGCTGCTTTGGCGCACCGTATGCCACGATCGGCCAGGGCGGCACCATTCCACTCATCAATTTGCTAGCAAAAGGCTTTCCCAAAGCGCAAATGATGGTCTGCGGCGTGCTCGGCCCCAACAGCAACGCGCACGGACCCAATGAGTTTTTGCACGTGCCCTACGCCAAAAAACTTACCGCAGCGGTGGCGCATGTGCTGGCGGCGGCTTCCTGAGACATTGCGGGACAGACCAAAGCTACACGCAGTGAGCGTGCTCTGTCCCCAACTGATTAAAGATTTGCGGGACCGACCAAAGCTACACGCAGTGAGCGTGCTCTGTCCCCAACTAATCAAGGATTTGCGGGACAGACCAAAGCTATACGCAGTGAGCGTGCTCTGTCCCCAACTGATCAAGGAACCCCCATGCTCAAAACCTTAATTGCCGGTGTCGGCATGATCCCCTTCGTCAAGCCCGGCGCCAGCCAGCCATATGACCAGATGGGCGCGGCCGCTGCCCGCCTGGCGTTGCAAGACGCCGCGCTGGACTACGCGCAGGTTGAGCAGGCGTTTGTCGGCTACGTCTATGGCGACTCCACCTGTGGCCAGAAGGCGTTGTACCCGGTGGGCCTGAGCGGTATCCCGATCGTCAACGTCAACAACAACTGTGCCACCGGCTCCAGCGCGCTGTGGCTGGCGCGCCAGGCGATTGCCGCTGGCGCTGGCTGTGTGTTGGCGCTGGGTTTTGAGCAGATGGCGCCGGGCGCGCTGGGCAGCGTGTTCAAAGACCGGCCCAGCCCGTTTGACCCGTTTGATGCCGTCACCGACACGCTGGTGGGCCCCTCTGACCTGCCGCTGGCGCTGCGTTACTTTGGTGGCGCCGGGCGCGACCATATGCGCCGCTACGGCACCCCGCTGGCGAGCTTTGCCAGCATCCGCGCCAAAGCCAGCCGTCACGCGGCGCACAACCCGCTGGCGCTGTTTCGCAAAGAGGTGAGCGTGCAGGACGTGCTCGATGCCCCGGCGCTGTGGCCCGGCGTGA